>NZ_JBFTLQ010000017.1:0-105239 GCF_056396525.1 Cupriavidus sp. 05T41 | reverse complement strand
CGCAAGCCGGCCACCAGCGCCGGCGCCCCCGCGGCCGTGCCGGCCAGCGAAGCCGCTGCCGAGCCCGCCCGGTAGCACATTGCCCGACAGGCCCAACAGGCGCGGCGCCGCCGCCCTGCCCCTATGTTTCCCCGATCCACGGAGCCAAGCATGATCTTTTCGCGTCGCCTCGTCCTTGCCGGCATGTTCGCCGGTGCCCTGGCGCTGTCGCCGCTGGCCGCGCAGGCCCAGCAGACCAAAACCGAGCGGGTGCAGTTCGTCACCAGTGCCGGCAAGTTCACGCTCGAGGTCTACCCGGACGCCGCGCCCAAGACCGTCGCCAACTTCATGGAATATGTCAGGAGCGGCTTCTACAGCGGCACCATCTTCCACCGGGTCATCAACGGCTTCATGGTGCAAGGCGGCGGCTTCGACCGCGACATGAAGCAAAAGCCCACGCGCGCGCCGATCCAGCTCGAAGCGCAGAACGGCCTGAAGAACAAGGCCGGCACGGTGGCAATGGCCCGCACCAGCGATCCCAACTCGGCCACCGCCCAGTTCTTCATCAATGTGGTGGATAATTCCAGTCTCGACTATCCGCAGCCGGACGGAAACGGATACGCCGTGTTCGGCAAGGTGGTGGATGGCATGGATACCGTCGAAAAGATGAAGAGCGCGCCTACCACGTCATATGGCCCGATGCGCAATGTGCCGGCCACGCCGATCGTCATCGAGTCCGCCACGGTCGTCAAATAACGCCGGGCAATCACAACGCCAGGCAACCACCAGGCATCACCGAACAGAGGAAAGCAAATGTCCAAGGTAGAACTCCACACCAGCCAGGGTGTCATCACCATCGAACTCGATGCCGAGAAGGCGCCGAAGTCGGTTGAAAACTTCCTGTCGTACGTGCGCAAGGGCCACTACGACAACACCGTTTTCCACCGCGTGATCAAGAACTTCATGATCCAGGGCGGCGGCTTCGAGCCCGGCATGAAGCAAAAGGGCACCGACGCCCCGATCGAGAACGAAGCCGGCAACGGCCTCAAGAACGACCGCTACACGGTTGCCATGGCACGTACCAACGCGCCCCACTCGGCCACCGCGCAGTTCTTCATCAACACGGTCGACAATGACTTCCTCAACTTCACCTCGCCGACCCCGCAAGGCTTCGGCTACGCCGTGTTCGGCAAGGTGACCGACGGCACCGACGTGGTCGAGACGATCAAGGGCGTGCGCACCGGCAGCGCCGGCTTCCACCAGGACGTGCCGCTCGAAGACGTGGTCATCGAAAAGGCCGTGGTGGTCGAGTAACGCCACGGCGATCCCCGGCGGGACGCACCGCCGGGCCCCGCGGGTCGCGGCTGTCGAGCCGTATTCTCTTTCCATGCACATGACCGTGACCCCCTCCATGCCGGCGGCCGGCGCCCTAGCGGTGCCCGCGCCGGCGTGGTTCATTTCCGACCTGCATCTCACCCCGGGCATGCCGCGCACGCTGGCGTCCTTCGAGCGCGTGCTCGCGCGCGCCGCACTGCAAGCGCGCGCCTTGTTCATCCTCGGGGATTTCTTCGAGTTCTGGGTGGGCGACGAGGAAACCGACAGCCCCTTCGCCGCACAGGTCGCGGCAAGGCTGCATCAGCTGGCCGGGCACGGCGTGCAGGTGTACCTGATGCACGGCAACCGCGATTTCCTGCTGGGGCAGCGCTTTGCGCGCGCTGCCGGGGCCACGCTGCTGCCCGACCCTACCGTGATCGACTGCGCCGGCCAGCGCGTGGCGCTCAGCCATGGCGACATGCTCTGCACGGACGACCAGCGCTACATGCGCTTTCGCCACTGGACTCGCAAGGCCTGGGTGCAGCGCGCCTTCCTCTCGCTGCCGCTGGCGCTGCGCCTGCGCGTGGCGCGCCGCCTGCGCGCCGACAGCGAGGCCGGCCGCGCCAACCAGGCGCGCCGCGACGCCCTGCCGGACTACGGCGACACTACGCCGCAAGCCGTGGCAGCGCTGCTGCACGCCAGCCATGCGCCGGTGCTGGTGCACGGCCACACCCACCGGCCCGCCCGCCACGAGAGCGCCGAAGGCGTGCGCTGGGTGCTGACCGACTGGGACCTCGACGGCAAGCGCCCGCGCGCCGCGGTGCTGCAACTCGACGCCGGCGGCTTCAGCGTGCTGCCACAACTGGACTGAGCCGCGGCGCCGCAGCCCCTACTTCATCACCTACTTCATCAGCTTGCGCAGCTCGCTCGCATCGAAACGGTCGTTGGGCGTGTTCTCGAGATGCTCGCCGAGCCGGTCCAGCGCCGCCAGCACGGTCTCCAGCCGCTCGTGCTGCTGCGCGGCGTTGTCGATCAGGCTCTTGAGCGCCAGCGAAACCGGATCGTCCGCGTTGGGCGTGATGCCGTAGGCGGAGAATTCCTGCTTGGCGCCCTGCTGGTCGCTGGGCGCATCCGGCAAGATGATGCGCGCCGGCACGCCGACCGCGGTGGCACCCGGCGGCACCGGCTTGAGCACCACGGCGTTGGAGCCAATGCGCGCACCTTCGCCGATGGTGTAGCCGCCCAGCACCTTGGCCCCGGCGCTCACCACCACGTTGGCGCCCAGCGTCGGATGCCGCTTCACGCCCTTGTACAGCGAGGTGCCGCCCAGGGTCACGCCCTGGTAGATGGTGCAGTCGTCGCCGATCTCGGCGGTCTCGCCCACCACTACGCCCATGCCATGGTCGATGAACACGCGCCGCCCCACCGTGGCGCCCGGGTGGATTTCGATCCCGGTGAGAAAGCGCGACCAGTGCGAGATCCACCGGCCCAGCCAGTGAAAGCCGGCGTTCCAGCAGGCATGCGCGCAACGATGGAACATCACGGCATGCAGCCCGGGATAGCAGGTCAGCACTTCGAGACGGCTGCGCGCGGCGGGATCGCGCCGCATGATGGCGTCGATATCTTCCTTCAGACGAGAGAACATCTTGGTCGTGTCGTGTTGCCACGCCGTGCGCCGCGCGCCCCGGTCCATCCGGGGGAAAACGCGATCGCCGGCATGGTCATTGGCCGGTGGGAACGGGAGCAGGGAGTGTAAGAGATTTGCTGCCCTGCTGCCGTCATGGACATTGACTGCGCAAGCGCCGCTGTCGCATCCGTGCCGTGGCACGGACACCCGCGGCGCCAGTCGTCAACATCGCTCTGGCACGTGGACCAGGCCGGTCATCAGGCGCCGCGCGCTGCTGCGCACCAGGGCGCGCTCCAGCGGTTGCGAAGTAGAGGCAGGGGCGGAAGCGGAGGAAGCGGCGGAGGCGATGGAGTCCGACTCCGAATAGTCGAGCACGATTTCCGCGGCAGGGAATGGCACGCCCGCCTCGCGCAAACCGGCGGCTTCCAGCGGATGGCCATTGCGGCAAGGTACGCGCGCCACGATGGCTTCGCCCGTGTTCTGCTGCCACATGCGCACGGTGGTGATGCTGTCGCGCGCCGGCACGAAGCCGCGCCAGATCGCGAACGGCCCGACGGCCGCGGACAGGTCGTCGCAACGGCCCGACCAGTCGATCAGGGCCGCGCGGATTGCCACCGCGCCGAACAGGTAGTCCACGTCGCAGCCGGCATGCTGCGAACGGCGTACCAGCACGACATTGCCGGCACTGGAAGTGGCTCCGCCCAGGCCGTCGGCCTGCGTGCCATAAGGGTCGGGCGAGCCGATCACGCGCAGCAGCACGTCATCGCGCCCGGCGGGATCGGACGGCAGGTCGTCAGCCAGGAAGAACAGACCCTTGCTGGCGCCGCCCCGCATGTAGAAGGCAGGAATCTCCGCCACCGCTCACTTCTCCTGTTGGCCTGGCCCACTCCGGGAGCCAGGGACGCTGCCCTGCGAGGCCAGCAGCATGTGCTTGGCGATGCCACGCAGGATATTCACTTCCTCGCGCTCCAGCCCGCTGCGCGCCAGCAGCCGGCGCAGGCGCGGCATCAGCTTCTTCGGCGTGGCCGGGTCCAGGAAGCCGATCGCTTCGAGACCCGTCTGCAGATGGCCGAACATCGCCTCCACCTGCTCCGCCGTGGCCGGTTCGCCAGCATAGCCGATCTCGGCCTGCGGCGTGGCGCGCGGCTCCAGCAGCGCCAGGCGCATCTCGTAGGCCACCAGCTGCACGGCCTGGGCCAGGTTGAGCGAGGTGTAGGCCGGGTTGGCGGGGATATGGGTGACGGCCGAGCAACGGTCCACGGCCTCGTTGGGCAGGCCGAAACGCTCGTTGCCGAAGACGAAGGCCACATGGGCGCCCGGCGCGGGCATGCCCGGGACCGGGGCGGCCGCAAGCTGGAGGGCGATGCGCTGGCCGGCCTGTGCGGCGGCATCGCGCGGCAGCAGGCGCGGCGGCCCGAACTCGCGCTGGCGGGCCGTCAGCGCCACGGCATAAGCGGTACCGGACAGCGCGCTTTCGATATCGTCCACGATCACCGCGGCGGCCAGCACGTCGTCGGCGCCGCTGGCCATGGCCACGGCATCCGGGTGCGCGCGCACCTCCGGCTCGCGCGGCGAGACCAGCACCAGGCGGCCCGGCTCGGCGCCGAAACCCATGGTCTTGATCGCGCGCGCCACCGCGCCGACATTGCCGGGATGGCTGGTCTCCACCAGCACGAAGCGCACGGCGGCAAAGGCAGCGGGCGCATCGAGAGTCACATTGACTGCCTTGCGCGGCACGGCGGGGGCGTCGCCGGCGGCGGCACTCGTCTGGTTCAGCGGGTTCATATACAATCCAGGCTTCATCTTCGGTGCGCCGCCCGTCTCGCACGATCGCGACGCGCCCGTTCTTCTACAATTCGTTGTGTTGTCAGCCGCCCCCGGAGGGCAGCGCGCCGGCCTTTTGCGCCAGGCGGCGCACTCCTGGCCGGCCTGGAGAGATTCATGCATCCGATGCTAAATATCGCCGTCAAGGCGGCCCGCAAGGCAGGTTCCGTCATCAACCGCGCGTCGATGGACGTCGACCGGGTCCATGTTTCCCGCAAGCAGCACAACGATTTCGTCACCGAGGTCGACCGCGCCGCCGAGGCTGCGATCATCGAGATCATCCGCACGGCCTACCCGGAACACGCCATTCTAGCGGAAGAGTCCGGCCAGTCCTGGGCCGAGGGCGAAGAAACCAGCGAATACGTCTGGGTCATCGATCCGCTCGACGGCACCACCAATTTCATCCACGGCTTCCCCCAGTATTGCGTGTCCATCGCCCAGTTGCACAAGGGCGTGCCCGCGCAGGCCGTAGTCTACGACCCCACGCGTGACGAACTCTTCACCGCCAGCAAGGGCGCCGGGGCTTTCCTGAACAACCGCCGCATCCGCGTCTCGCGCCGCGACAAGCTGGCCGACTGCCTGATCGGCACCGGCTTCCCGTACCGTGACATGGAAGGTCTGGACCAGTACATGGAGCTGTTCGCCCTGATGACGCGCAGCTGCGCCGGCCTGCGCCGCCCGGGCGCTGCCGCGCTGGACCTGGCCTACGTGGCGTGCGGACGCACCGATGGTTTCTTCGAGCAAGGCCTCAAGCCCTGGGACATGGCCGCCGGCATGCTGCTGGTGACCGAGGCCGGCGGGCTGACCGGCAACTACGCCGGCGAAGCCCGCCAGCTGGAGCAAGGCGAAGTGCTGGCAGGCAACCCCAAGGCCTTCGCGCAAATGGTGCGCCTGCTGTCGCCATACTCGCTCGACAACGCCAAGCCCGCTAGGCCCGCCGCCTGAGCGCCTGCCAGCGGCCGCCGCCGAGCGCCACGCCCGCCCTCCACAGGGCGGGCGTTTTTGTTTGGGCGAACGTATTGTTGCGAGGCGTTTACCGGCGCATGATCCATATCAAGGCCGGCGGCTCCCCGCCGCTGCAGAATGAGGGCATGCGCTGCCGGCGCCCGTCGCACCCCCGACCGATCACCGCGCAGCCCGGATTCCCACCTGAAGGAGCCTCGCATGTTTCCCGAATTCCGCGAACTGATCTCGGTGCTCAAGGCGCAGGACGCGCACTTCGCCAGGCTGTTCCATCGCCACAATGACATGGACCAGGAGATCAAGAACATGGAAGCCAGGCTGGTGCCCGCCGACAGCGTGACCATCGAATCGCTCAAGAAGGAAAAGCTCCGGCTCAAGGACGAGCTCTACGGCATTCTGCGCAGGGCCTCGGCCTGAGCCGGCCACCCCCACGTCGTCCGTTCTTTCCAAAACACATACACACGCCCATGTTCCAACATATCCTGCTCCCCATCGACGGCTCCCCGCTCTCGCAGAAGGCTGTCGCCGCCGCCATCGAGTTCGCCCGCGCAACCGGCGCCAGGCTGACCGCCTATATGTGCGTGGAGGAATATCCCTTTCTGCAGTCCAGCGATGCCGGTCACGAGAAGCGCTCGGTATTCGAGCAACGTGTCGAGGCCGCGGCACGCAGCGATCTGGCACGCGTCGAAGCGGCCGCCGCGCTGGCCGGCGTGCCGTGCGCCGCGGTGACCTCCGTCTCCGCGGCGCCTTACCGCGGCATCATCGCCACCGCGACGGAACAGGGCTGCGACGTGATCTTCATGGCTTCGCACGGCCGCAGCGGCATCAGCGGCCTGCTGATCGGCAGCGAAACACAGAAGGTGCTCACCCACAGCACCATCCCCGTTCTGGTCTTCCGCTGAAGACGACACGCAGGCAGCGCCCCGGCTCCCCGGGCGCTCGCCCTGCGTCCCGGCAGCCGCGCCGGCCAGCCCGCGCCTCCAGACCTGGCGGCCGGTGCTGTACCATATCGCCCATCTTCCGAAATACCCCCTTGCGTCCCGAGGCAGCCCCCTCGCGCGGCCGGCTTTTTCCCGGCGCGCGCCGGCGCCATGCGCCATGTGCGCCAGTCGGGGCGGCAAGGCGATGGCAAGCACGGAAAGGCGGCGTAGCGCCGGCTTTCCGTGCCAAACAGGTTTAATGGCAATGGGATTGCAGAAAAAGACGAACCCGGATCAAACGGCGGCAGATGCTTCCGGCAGCAAGCACACCCCCATGATGCAGCAGTATCTGCGCATCAAGGCGGACCACCCGGACACCTTGCTGTTCTACCGGATGGGCGACTTCTATGAGCTCTTCCATGACGACGCCGAGAAGGCGGCGCGCCTGCTGGACATCACGCTGACGGCGCGCGGCGCCTCCAACGGCGTACCGATCCGCATGGCGGGCATCCCCTTCCACTCGGTGGACCAGTACCTCGCGCGGCTGGTCAAGCTGGGCGAATCCGTGGCGATCTGCGAGCAGATCGGCGACCCGGCCACCAGCAAGGGACCGGTCGAACGCAAGGTGGTTCGCATCGTCACCCCGGGCACGCTGACCGACGCGGCGCTGCTGCCGGACAAGGCCGACACCTTCCTGATGGCCGTGCACCAGCACACCACGCGCCGCGGCGTCAGCAAGACCGGCCTGGCGTGGCTCAACCTCGCCAGTGGCGAACTGCGCCTGATGGAGTGCGAGGTGGCGCAGCTTGGCCGCGAACTGGAACGCATCCGGCCGGCCGAGCTGCTGTTCGCGGATGGCATCGAGCTGCCGGCGCTGGCCTGCGCCCGCACGCGCCTGCCGGAGTGGCACTTCGACCAGGAAGCCGGCACCCGCCGCCTGCGCGAGCAGCTCGGCGTGGCGAGCCTGGACCCGTTCGGCTGTGCCGGGCTGGGCGCGGCGCTCGGCGCGGCGGGCGCGCTGCTGAACTATGCCGCTTCCACGCAAGGCCAATCGCTGCGCCATGTGCAAGGCGTCACGGTCGAGCGCGAATCGGAATTCGTCGGCCTGGATACCGCCACGCGGCGCAACCTGGAGTTGACCGAGACGCTGCGCGGCGGCGAGTCGCCGACGCTGTTCTCGCTGCTGGACACCTGCGCCACCACCATGGGCAGCCGCCTGCTGCGCCACTGGCTGCACCACCCGCTGCGCGACCGCGCCATGCCGCAGGCGCGCCAGCAGGCCATCGGTGCCCTGCTCGCCCAGGGCACCGAGCCGCTGCGCGCGGCGTTGCGCAGGCTGTCCGACGTGGAACGCATCACCGCGCGCCTGGCGCTGCTCAATGCGCGCCCGCGCGACCTGTCATCGCTGCGCGACACGCTGGCCGCCCTGCCCGACGTGCAGGCCTGCGTGCAGCCCGACGACGCGGCGCCGCTGCTGAACCTGACCCTGGCCGAGCTGGCCGTGCCGCAGGCCTGCCAGGACCTGCTGAGCGCGGCGGTGGCGCCCGAGCCGCCCAGCGTGGTGCGCGACGGCGGCGTGATCGCGCGCGGCTTCGACGCCGAGCTCGACGAACTGCGCGACATCTCGGAGAACTGTGGCCAGTTCCTGGTCGAGCTGGAGGCGCGCGAGCGCACCCGCACCGGCATCGCCAATCTGCGCGTGGAATACAACCGCGTGCATGGCTTCTATATCGAGGTGACCAACGGCCAGGCCGACAAGGTCCCCGACGACTACCGCCGCCGCCAGACGCTGAAGAACGCCGAACGCTACATCACGCCCGAGCTCAAGTCCTTCGAGGACAAGGCGCTGTCCGCGCAAGACCGCGCGCTGGCGCGCGAGAAGCAGCTCTACGACGCGCTGCTGCAGCAATTGCTGCCGCATATCGGCGAACTGCAGCGCGTGGCCGGCGCGCTGGCCCGGCTCGACGTGCTGGCGGCGCTGGCCGAGCGCGCGCAGACGCTGGACTGGACCCAGCCCGAGCGCGTCGACGAGAACGCCATCGACATCGTGCAGGGTCGCCATCCGGTGGTGGAAGGCCAGCTCGCCGCCGAATCCGTGCCCTTCATCGCCAACGACTGCCAGCTCAACGAAGCGCGCAAGCTGCTGCTGATCACCGGCCCGAACATGGGCGGCAAGTCGACCTTCATGCGCCAGACCGCGCTGATCGTGCTGCTGGCCTGCGTGGGTGCCTACGTACCCGCGCGGCGCGCCGTGATCGGCCCGATCGACCGCATCTTCACCCGCATCGGCGCGGCCGACGATCTCGCCGGCGGGCGCTCCACCTTCATGGTGGAGATGACCGAGGCTGCCGGCATCCTGCACAACGCCACGCCCGCCAGCCTGGTGCTGATGGACGAGATCGGCCGCGGCACGTCCACCTTCGACGGCCTCGCGCTGGCATGGGCCATCGCGCGCCACATCCTGGCGCACAACCGCAGCCATACGCTGTTCGCCACCCACTACTTCGAACTGACGCAGCTGCCGCAGGAATTCACGCAGGCAGCCAACGTGCACCTCTCCGCGGTGGAGCATGGCGACGGCATCGTCTTCCTGCACGCGGTGCAGGACGGCCCGGCCAGCCAGAGCTATGGCCTGCAGGTGGCGCAACTCGCGGGGGTGCCGCAGCCGGTGATCCGCGCGGCGCGCAAGCACCTGGCGTGGCTCGAGCAGCAGTCGGCGGATGCCACGCCCACGCCGCAGCTCGACCTGTTCGCGGCGCCGCTGTCGCCGCTGGACGACGAGGATGACTATGCGGAGCCGGCAAGTGGCACCGCGGACACAGCCATATCGCCGGAACAAGCCGCGCTGCTCGACGCCATCGGCGAACTCGATCCGGACAGCCTCACGCCGCGCGAAGCCCTCGATGCGCTCTACCGCCTGCGTGCGCTGGCCAGGGATGCGGTAGCCACCGCATGACGCCGACCGGGCTGGCAAGCCGGCGCAGCCTGGCGCGCGCGCTCGCCCGGGCGGCAGGCTGCACCGTGCTCGGCGTAGTGCTCGCGTCGCCCGCGCTGCCGGGCGACGCGCTGGCCGCGCAGGCCAATCGCGTTCGCGCGCCGGCCAGCGAGACCGTGCGCATCGCCCTGATCGCCGACCAGCCGCAGTGGCCTGCGGCCGAAGACGGTACCACGCGCCTGCTCGAATACGCCGCCGCGCGCCGGCTCGACATGGTGGTGCACCTCGGCGGCATCAAGGGCGATACCGAATCCTGCGGCGATGCCCTGCTCACGGCGCGCCAGCGCCTGCTTGACCAGTCGCCGCTGCCGCTGGTCTACCTGCCCGGCGAAACCGACTGGGCGGAATGCCAGCGCGCCGTGAACGGCCATTTCGATCCGGTGGAACGCCTGAACCGGCTGCGCGAGTTGTTCTACCCGGCAGACACCACGCTGGGCCAGCGCGTCGTGCCGCTCATGCGGCAATCCGACCAGGCCACCTTCCGCAGCTTCCGGGAGAACGTGCGCTGGAGCGCCGGGGGCGTGTTGCTGGTGGCATTGAACCTGCCTGGCGACAACAATCACTATCGCTCGGAGGGCGGCCGCAACGGCGAGTTCGAAGACCGCCGCGAGGCCAATCGCCAGTGGCTCGCGCGTGCCTTCTCCCTGGCGCAGCAGCAGAACCTGCCGGGCATCGTTGTGCTGGCCCATGCCGATCCGCAGTTCGGCAACGGCTGGGAGCAACGCGGCAAGCCTTCCCTGTTCGACGGCTTCCTGCGCCGCCGCGCGCGCGATGGCTTCCAGGAGTACAAGCGCCAGCTGCGCGATCTCGCCACGCGTTACCGCGGCCAGGTATTGCTCGTACATACCGGCCAGGGTGGGTTCGGCATCGATACACCGCTCAAGGATGCAGGTGGCAAGGTGCTGCGCAACGTCACCCGCGTGGTGCTGCCGGCCGGCACGCCCGGGCAGTTCGCCGAGCTGTCGATCACGCCGGGTTCGCCCAAGCCGTTCGAAGTGACCCTGAAGGATGGGCCGGAGGCGGAGTGATGCGGGGCGGGCCATTCATGCGCGCCCTCCATGCGTGCCACCCATGAAAAAAGCCGGCTAAGCCGGCTTTGGTAGCAGGTGCGCGCGCAGCGGGCCTGCGCTCAGTGCAGCGTGCGGTTGCCGCCGTCTTCGTCTTCATCCTCGTCCACCACCTCGACGCCCGAGGCGCCGTGGGCGTGGCCATGCTGCACTTCGTCGTCGGTGGCTTCGCGCACCTCGGACACCTGCAGCCAGAAACGCAGCGCCATGCCGGCCAGCGGATGGTTGCCGTCCAGCACGACCTTGTCCTGGGCCACGTCCGTCACCGTGTAGATGATCGAATCGTCTTCGTCACCGTCTTCGGGCACGCCTTCGAATTGCATGCCGATCTCGAGCGGCTCGGGGAAACGGTCACGCGGTTCCACCTTGACCATCTCGGCGTCGTAATCGCCGAACGCTTCTTCGGGTTCGAGCTGGAGCTGGGTCTCGAAGCCGGCTTCGTGGCCTTCGAGCGCTTCCTCGATCTTGGGGAACGTGCCATCATAGCCGCCGTGCAAGTAGACCATCGGCTCATCCGACTCCTCGATCAGATTGCCCTGCGCATCCGACAGCTTGTACACCACGGATACCACCGTGTTCTTAGCGATTTTCAATTCTTGACTCCATGAACGATTCCGCATTATACGCGCAGGCCCTGCCCCCCGGCCCCGTCGATCCCGACGTGCCGCTCCCCCTGCTGGGAGGCATGACGCCGGCCGCTTTCATGCGCGATATCTGGCACCGCAAGCCCCTGCTGATCCGACAGGCCGTACCGGGAATCGTGCCGCCGGTATCGCCAGAGTCCCTTTTCGAGCTGGCCGACCGCGACGACGTCGAGGCCCGCCTGGTGTCGCACTTCCGCAACCGCTGGAAGCTCGAGCAGGGCCCGTTCGCCGCCGACAACCTGCCCTCGCGCAAGGCGCGCCAGTGGACCTTGCTCGTGCAGGGCGTCAACCTCCACGATAGCGCAGCCGCGGCATTGCTGGGGCAATTCCGTTTCGCCCCCGATGCGCGGCTCGACGACCTCATGGTCAGCTACGCCACCGACGGTGGCGGCGTCGGCCCGCACTTCGATTCCTACGACGTTTTCCTGCTGCAAGTATCGGGCCGGCGGCGCTGGCGCATCTCCTCCCAGACCAAGCTGGATCTGGTGCCGGACCTGCCGCTGAAGATCCTGGCGGACTTCACACACGAACAGGAGTGGGTGCTGGAACCCGGCGACATGCTTTACCTGCCGCCCCAGTACGCCCACGACGGCGTCGCCGAAGGCGAGTGCATGACCTACTCCATCGGCTTCCGCGCACCGGCCTACCGCGAGCTGGCAGGGCATTTCCTCGCCTGGCTGTCGGAGACGGTAGAGGATAACGAAGACCTGAGCGGGCGCTATGCGGACCCCGGCGAACCCGCCACCGCGCGTCCGGCCCAGTTGCCCGCCAGCATGGTGCGTGCGGTAAGCGAACGCCTCGGTGCCCTGCGTTGGTCGGGTAGCATGATTTCCGAATTTCTGGGTGCGCATCTCTCCGAACCGAAACCGACCGTGGAATTCCCGGTCGTGCCCGAAATCACACTGAAGAAATACACAAAACTTGCGCTATCTCACGGCATCGTGCTAGCGCCGGGATCGATCGCATTGTATGACCGCACGCATTTCTTTATCAACGGAGAAGCCTACGAACCGCCGCCAGAACTCGCAAGATGGCTGCGGCAACTGGGAGATCGGCGCCAATTAAGTGCCGCGGAAGTAGCCGCGTGCGCCGATTTGCCCGACCTGATGGAGACCTTCCATCATTGGGCACTCGAAGGATGGCTGCAACTTGCGCCATCTACCCTGTAATAATCCGTAACAACCAAAAACAGGAAAAGACAGCGCTACACAAGCCGGGAAAACGCGGATATAATCGTCGGCTGGCTAGTACTGTGTACCACTGCATTTGTCGGCACCCGGGAGAGCCTCTATTTTGCAGTTCAAGAGCGATAATTACCGGTAATTATTCATCGCCTGTTTTTCTGTTATTAAAGTTAAAGGACGAACAATGAAGAAGTCTCTCCTGATCGCATCGCTGCTCGCCGCCGTTGCTCTCGCCGCTTGCGGCAAGAAAGAAGAAGCCGCTGCACCGGCACCGGAAGCTTCGGCTCCTGCCGCTGCTGCCCCGGCACCGGAAGCTTCGGCTCCCGCTGCTGCTCCGGCTGCTGACGCATCGGCTCCGGCCGCTGACGCTTCGGCCCCGGCTGCTGACGCATCGGCTCCGGCTGCCAAGCAGTAATCGGTCTCGACCGATAAAAAAGCCGACCTTCGGGTCGGCTTTTTTTCGTCCATGTTTTCCGCGACATTTCCGCGACACCTGACGAAGATGTCACATCGTCACTGTCAGGCCCTGACCGGCTGCCAGCCCAGGCCCTCGTGCTGGTCCGCCACCAGGATCTCGCCCGCCGACGCGGCGAGCACCGCCGCCAGCGCTCCGGTGGCCAGTTCGCGCGTGTTGTTCTGCTGGCTCAGGTGAGCGGCAACCACGCGCTGCAGCCCCGCGTGCGCCACGCGCGCCAGGATATCGGCCGCGACCTCGTTGGCAAGGTGGCCGAAATCGCCACCGATACGCCGCTTGAGCGAGGCCGGATACGCCGAATTGCGCAACATCTCGCGGTCGTGGTTGCACTCGAGCACCAATGAATGCATGCCCGCCAGACGCGCGGTGATGTAAGGCGTCTCCATGCCGGCGTCGGTCAGCACGCCGAGTCTTGCATCGCCGTCGCTCAGCACGAACTGCAGCGGCTCGCGTGCGTCGTGCGGCACCGTGTACGGCAGGATGTGCAGGCCGCCGATGACCAGCGGGTGGTCGGCGCAGCAGACGCGCACATCGGCCGTTTCCGCACCCCGCAGGTGCGAGGTCGCAAGCCATGTGCCGTGGCTGGTGTAGACCGCCAGGTCGTGGCGCGATGCAAAGGAATAGGCCGAGCCGACATGATCGCCATGCTCGTGCGTGACGAGTACCGCATCGAGCTGGTCCGGCGTGACGCCGAGCCGCTCCAGGCGCCGCGCCGTCTCGCGAATGCCAAAGCCGCAATCGAGCAGCACCCGCGTGGTGGTGGTGCCCTCTTGCGATTCGATCAACAGGGAATTGCCCTCGCTGCCGCTGCCGAGAAAGGCGAAGCGCATCATGCGCCAGCCTCGCACGGCAGTTTGCGGGAGCTTCCCGCGGCAGGACGCCGCGGGCGTACTTGCGCAGCGCTCACCGCGATCAGCGCAGTTGCTCGTCGAGCAGGGAGAGGATGCGCTTGCCGACTTCGGTGCCTTCCGGCTGGCCGGCGTCGTTCTGCACCGTCACGGTCGTGCCGGTGCCGTCGCCCTTGAGCGCAACGCGGTACTTCTTCGCCCGCTTGCTATCTTCCGTGCCGGTCTTGGTGAACAGCTTGGAGAAGAAGCCGCGGTTATCGACCGTGTCGCGCGGGTCGACATAGCGCACGAAGTACAGGCCCTGGGCGCGGTCGCGGTCTTCCACCGTGAAGTTGACGCGGTCCAGCGCCAGGCCGACGGAGCGCCATGCGCGGTCGAACGGCTCGGCCAGTTGCAGCGCCTGGGTGCCATTGACCTGCGTCAGGTTGCTGCCCGCCGCGGGTGCCTTGGCCGCCGCCGCAGGAGCAGCCGCCGCGCCAGAGGCCCCGGCCGCTGCCGGCGTGCCGCCGTTCTTCGCCATGCGGTCGGCCTGCTCCTTCTGCACGCCGAGTCGCTGCGCGAAGCGCGAGAGGAATTCCGCTTCCAGCTCGGGATCGGAGGGACGCGCGGTCCAGACCGTCTGCGACTTGTCGATGCCGGTCAGCTGTTCCTGCGCGCCGCGGTGGCTGATGAAGATCTCCATATTGCCGTTCTGCGAGCGCTCCAGGCGCGTGCGGAACTTGTCACGCTCGGAGGTCGAGTACAGGCCGTCGAAAACCTTGCCGATGGTGTTGCGGATGAAATCCTGCGGGATCTTGGCACGGTTCTCGGCCCAGTCCGTTTCCATGATGCCGGTCTCGGGCGAATCCTGGACCAGCAGGAAACCGCTTTCCTGCCAGAACTCGCGCAGCGACTGCCACAACTGGTCAGAGCGCATGCCGTTGCTGATCACCAGCCAGCGCTGGTTGCCGTCGCGCTCCATGCGCACGCCTTGCGTGGCGGGCAGCACGTTCTCGGTGCCAACCTGCTGCTGAGCTACCTTGTTCGTCTGGTTGTAGGTCGACAGCGTCGACGTGCCGTTCTGGTCGGGCACCGAGTAGCGGCGGTCACCTTCGATCTTGGTCAGGTCCGGCGGGACGTCCAGCGTGCCGGTGCGCTTGGCGTTGGACTTGTAGTCGATCTTGTCGGGTGCCATCGCATCGTTGATGCTGCTGCAGCCGGACATCGCGCTTGCCACCAGCACGGGCAAGACCAGGGCGGCACGGCGAACCTGCATTGCACCGTGGCGGTTAAGCTTGAGTTTCATTGACACGCAATCCTAGTTGATGGGACGACGGCAGGGTGCTGCGGGATCAGCCGAGAAGGCCGGCATCCGACAGCGCCTTGCGCACCACGTCGTGGTATTCCGGTGACAGCGGGGTGAGCGGAAGGCGGATACCGCCCTGCATCTTGCCCATTTGCTGGAGTGCCCACTTGACGGGAATCGGGTTGGCCTCGACGAACATCGCCTTGTTGAGCGCAACCAGTTCCATGTGGATGCGACGCGCGGTGATAGCGTCGCCCTTCAAGGCCGCCACGCAGAGCTCATGCATCTTGCGCGGCGCCACGTTGGCCGTGACCGAGATATTGCCATGGCCGCCGAGCAGCATCAGCGCAATCGCGGTGGGATCGTCGCCGCTGTAGATGGCGAAGCCTTCCGGCGCATCCTTGATCAGCTGGGCGGCACGGTCGATATTGCCCGTGGCTTCCTTCACGCCGTCGATGCCCGGCACCTGCGCCAGGCGCAGGATGGTCTCGGGCTGCATGTCGGCCACGGTGCGGCCGGGCACGTTGTACAGCAGCACGGGCAGGTCCACGCTTTCCGCGATGGTGCGGAAATGCCGGTACATGCCTTCCTGGGTCGGCTTGTTGTAGTAAGGCACGACCTGCAGCGAAGCATCGGCGCCGACCTTCTTGGCGAAGGCGGTCAGCTCGATTGCTTCCTTGGTCGAGTTGCCGCCGGTGCCGGCGATGATCGGGATGCGCTTGTCGGCCTGCTCCACGGCCACGCGGACCAGCTCGCAGTGCTCGTCCACCGTCACGGTGGGCGACTCGCCGGTGGTGCCGACGATCACGATGCCGTCGGTGCCTTCGGCAACGTGCCAGTCGACCAGGGCGCGCAGCGCGGGGAAATCCAGGCTGCCATCTTCCTGCATCGGCGTCACGATTGCGACGATGCTGCCGTTAATCTGTGTCATAACGTATGAGAATTCGGGAAACGAATACCGCGATTGTACCGGATAGCCCGGGCCTTCCGACCGCACCTTCGACCGGGGAAAACCCAAGCCGGTTCAACGCGTGAAGCCCGGGTCTCGCCGACCGGCCCGGCAAACGACCCGGGCCGCACTTCAGGCCGGCAAAGGATAACGCGGCGGCGCACGGCCGGCGGCGCCGCCAGCCTCGTCCGCCACCTCGCGAATTGCGCAGAGGCGCTGCACAAAGGCAGTTTTAGGCGCTTCGAGCATACCATCTTCGTAGCCGACCACGCGCAGGCTGCCGCGCACGACCTCCAGCAGCTCGCCCGGCTTCAGCAGGAAGTCCGGATTGGATGGCTTGCCGACGGTCTCGTTGCCGGCAGCGAACGTCTCGTAGATCAGCACGCCGCCAGGCGCCAGCGCGGCTAGCAGGTGCGGCCACAAGGGCCGGTGCAGATAGTTGGTCACCACGATGGCGTCGAACGGCGCCAGCCCTGCCAGTGGCCACGCGCCCTGCTCGAGGTCGGCCACCAGCTTCTCGACGCTTGCAGGCAGCGCAGCCAGCGCAGCGCCATCGCGGTCGACGCCAAGCACGGCATGGCCGCGGCCCGCGAACCACGCTGCATGACGGCCGCTGCCGCAGGCCAGGTCGAGCACGCGCGCTTGGGGGCGCACCAGGTGCGCCCAGCGCACCACCCATGACGAGGGCGGGGCCGGTGCATGCAGCGGCGGCATGCCGCCCGTCGTGCTCATCGGTACCCCAGGCCCATGTTGGCGCGCACGTCGGCCATGGTCTCGCGTGCCACCTGGCCGGCCCTGTCGCAGCCATGCGCGACGATGGCGCGCAGCAGCGCGGGGTCGTCCATGTATTTCTGCGCGCGTTCGAGCATCGGCTGCTGCTCGCGCAGGATGCCTTCGATCACGGGCTGCTTGCACTCGATGCAGCCGATGCCCGCGCTGCGGCAGCCCGCCTGCGCCCATTCGCGCGTGGGCGAGTCCGAGTAGACCTGGTGCAGCTGCCACACCGGGCAGCGCGCCGGCTCTCCCGCATCGGTGCGGCGCACGCGTGCCGGATCGGTCGGCATCGTGCGCACCTTCTTCTCCACCGATGCCTTGTCCTCGCGCATGCGGATGGTGTTGCCGTAGGACTTCGACATCTTCTGGCCGTCCAGCCCCGGCATGCGCGAGGCCGCGGTCAGCAGCGCCTGCGGCTCGACCAGGATGGTCTTGCGCGAGCCGCCCAGGTAGCCCAGCAGCATCTCGCGGTCCTCGGTCGAAAGGCTTTGCGACTGCGCCACCAGCGCCGCGCCCTCTTCCAGCGCTTCGGTCTTGCCCTGCTCCTGGTAGGCGCGGCGTAGCTCGAGATAGGCCTTGGTGCGCTTGCCGCCCAGCTTCCTGGCGGCCTCCTGCGCGCGCTCCTCGAAGCCCGGCTGCCGGCCGTACAGGTAGTTGAAGCGGCGTGCGATCTCGCGGGTGATCTCCACGTGCGGCACCTGGTCTTCACCCACCGGCACGCGGCCGGCGCGGTAGATCAGGATGTCGGCCGCCTGCAGCAGCGGGTAGCCGAGGAAGCCATAGGTGGAGAGATCCTTGTCCTTGAGCTTCTCGATCTGGTCCTTGTAGGTCGGCACCCGCTCCAGCCAGCCCAGCGGCGTGCCCATCGCCAGCAGCAGGAACAGCTCGGCGTGCTCGGGCACGCGGCTCTGGATGAACAGCGTGGCGCGCTCGGGATCGACGCCGGCCGCGAGCCAGTCGATCAGCATCTCCCACACCGACTCGCCGATCACCTCGGGCGATTCGTAGTGGGTAGTCAAGGCATGCCAGTCCGCCACGAAGAAAAAGCATGGATACTCGGCCTGCAGTTGGACCCAGTTTTTCAGGACGCCGTGATAATGGCCCAGGTGCAGCGCGCCGGTGGGCCGCATGCCGGAGAGAACGCGGTCGGGAAACATGTCGGTATTTGTGTGGGAATTCGGTACTTGGTACAGCGTGTTCGATGCAGCGTGTCCGGGCGTGGCTCGCAAGCGTGCCCGGATGAGGCGAAGCGCTCCGCCCCAGGCCTTATTGCACCAGTGCCAGGATGGGCTGCAGCATCAGCTGCACCAGCCCGCTGAGGGCGCCCATCACCGGCTGCATCCAGACCCTGGTGATCACGCCTGCGGCCACCAGGGCCAGCACCACGAAAATGCCATAGGGCTCGATGCGCGAGATGGCGCGCGCCAGTTGCTGCGGCAGCAGCGCAGTCAGCACGCGGCCGCCGTCGAGCGGGGGAACGGGGAACAGGTTGAAGGCTGCCATCACCAGGTTGACCAGCACGCCGGCGCGCGCCATCTGGCTGAAAAAGGGCTCCTGCACCTGCGTTAGCACCAGGCCGATCGCCATCAGCGCCCACAGGAAGGCCTGCAGCACATTGCTGCCCGGGCCGGCCAGCGCCACCCACATGCCATGCCAGCGCGGATTGCGCAGATGGTCGAAGGCAACCGGTACCGGCTTGGCGTAGCCAAACACAAACTGGCCGCTGGTCATGAAATAGAGCAACAGCGGCACCGCGATGGTGCCGATGGGATCGATGTGGCGCGCCGGGTTGATGCTGACGCGGCCCATCATATAGGCGGTGTTGTCGCCGAACAGCTTGGCCACGTAGCCGTGGGCGGCTTCGTGCAGCGTGATCGCGAACAGCACCGGCAGGGCGTAGACCGCAAGGGTCTGAATCAGGGAAGAATCCATGGGGCGCTATTGTACCGGGGTCCCGGCGTGCAGGCGACGCGCGGCGGCTGCGCCACGCGGAAAGTGAAGGCGGCGCTTTAGAGGCCGAAGCGCCCGATGTCGCCGCGACCCTGCCGGATCAGCTCGGGCTCGCCGCTCGTCAGGTCGATCACGGTGGTCGGCTGCGCCGGCGCGGCGCCGCCGCAGATGACCAGCTCGAGTTGCTTCTCCAGGCGGGCGCGGATCACCTCGGGCTCGTTGAGCGGCACCTCGTCGCCAGGCAGCTGCAGGGTGGCCGAGATCAGCGGCTCGCCCGCTTCGGCCAGCAGCGCCAGCGGGATCGGGTGGTCGGGCACGCGCACGCCGATGGTCTTGCGCGCCGGGTGCGAGAGCCGGCGCGGCACTTCCTTGCTGGCCTCGAGGATGAACACATAGGGCCCGGGCGTGGCGCCCTTGAGCCACCGGTACTGCCGGTTGTCGACGCGCGCGAAGTTGCCCAGCTCGGACAGGTCGCTGCACATCAGCGTCAGGTGGTGCTTGTCATCGATGCCGCGCAGGCGGCGCAGGCGCTCGACCGCGGCCTTGTCGTCGAGCCGGCACGCAAGTGCGTAGCTGGAGTCGGTCGGCAAGGCGATCAGCCCGCCCTTGCCGATGATCTGTGCGGCCTGCTTGATCAACCGCGACTGCGGGTTGAGCGGGTGGATATCGAAGTATTGGGACATGTGCGGGCTGAAAGCGAGTGGCCGCAGGCCCGGCGCAAAGGCCGCGTGCACGCCGGGCGGGAGCTGCGAGGAAGGGGAGCGGACGGTGCGCATGACGGGGGCGGGCCAGGGAGGCGCCGGGCGGCCGGAGGCCGCACCGGCTTACCAGTCATGCCAGACCGGTGTGACCGACGACGGCAGCGGGGGCAGCGAGCCCAGCCCGATGCGCCCTTCGCCGGGCCCGTGGAAGTCCGAGCCGCGCGAGGCCATCAGGCCATAGTGGTGCGCGACATCGACATACTGGCGGTACTGGTCCGGCGTATGGCTGCCGGTCACCACCTCGACCGCCGCGCCACCGAGCTGCACGAACTCGTCGAACAGCGCGTCATGCTGGAGCTGCGTGTAGTTGTAGCGGCCCGGATGCGCCATCACCGGAATGCCGCCGGCGGCCTGGATCCAGCCGACCGCGTCGCCCAGCCGGGCCCAGCGATGCCCGACATAGCCCGGGCGGCCTTCGCCGAGGTATTCGCTGAACACATCGCTGACGGACTTGCAGAGTCCCTGCTCCACCATCCAGCGCGCGAAGTGCGTGCGGGAGATCAGGTCCGGGTTGCCCACGTGGCGCAACGCCCCTTTGTAGGCGCCTTCGATGCCGACCGCTTCCAGTGCCTCGCCGATATCCTGCGCCCGCGAGGCGCGCCCGGAGCGCGTGGCCTCCAGGCCCTGGACCAGCGCCGGACATGCCGGATCGATCTGCAGGCCGACGATATGCACGGTCTGGCCGGCCCACGTCACGGAGATCTCCACGCCGGGCACATAGCGCATGCCGAGTGCCTCGGCGGCGGCGCGCGCCTCGGTCTGGCCCGCCACCTCGTCGTGGTCCGTCAGCGCCCAGAAAGCCACGCCGCCCGCATGGGCGCGCCCGGCCACTTCGCGTGGCGACAACATGCCGTCGGACACGGTTGAGTGGCAATGAAGATCGGCGTTGATGGCGTGAGGGTTTTGCATGCCGCTATTCTACTCCCGCGGCGGCCCGGCGCGCGTTGGACGACGCACACAGTGCATGCCGCCCGGCAGCGCCGATAGCCCTGCCACCAACGCTGGCGTCGGGCTTGTCCGGCGCGCCGCGCGGTATAGTTGGGGCCTTGCAATCCTCCTCCCCGCCGGCGCAGCGCGCGCCGTGCGCCAAGCCATGCCGACCGACGCTTCCGCCACGCCCGCCAGCCCCCCCGCCGCCGCCTTCACTGTCGGGCCCGATGTGATCCGTACCGATGTCCTGATCGTCGGCGCGGGCCCGGTCGGCCTGTTCGCGGCCTTCCAGGCAGGCGTGCTCGGCCTGAAGTGCGAACTGGTCGACGTGCTGGACCGCGCCGGCGGCCAGTGCACCGAGCTCTATCCGGAGAAGCCGATCTACGACATTCCGGCCGTGCCCGGCTGCCTGGCGCAGGACCTGGTCGACCGCCTGCTCGAACAGTGCGCGCCGTTCGCGTTTCCCATGCATTTCAACGAACGCGCCAACGGCCTGGAGGAAATCCCCCGCGCGCCCGCCGCGCCAGGGCAAGGCGCCCACGATCATCCGCACCGCCTGCTGGTCACCACCGACGGCGGCAAGCGCTTCGACGTGGCCGCCGTGCTGATCTGCGCCGGCGCCGGCGCCTTTGCCCCGCAACGCGTGGCGCTGCCCGAAGCCGCGGCGCTGGAAGACCGTCACCTGCACTACGCGGTGCGCGATGTGACGCGCTTCGCCGGCAAGCGCGTGGTGGTGGCCGGCGGCGGCGACTCCGCGCTGGACTGGGCGCTGGCGCTGCGCAAGACCGCCGCGCGCGTGACGCTGCTGCACCGCCGGGAAGGCTTTCGCGCCGCCGACGGCTCGGTGGCGGAAATGCGCGCCGCCGTGGCAGCCGGCGAGATGGACTTCGTCGTGGGCATGCTGGGCGCGCTGAAGACCGAAGGCGACGCCCTGAGCGGCGTGGATATCCGCACGCGCGACGAGACCATCAGCCTGCCCGCGGACGAGCTGGTGGCGCTGTATGGCCTGGTGTCGGAACCGGGCCCGATCGCGCAGTGGGATCTCGACATGCGCGCCGGCCGCATCGTGGTGGACACCACTACCTACGAGAGCTCGCGCCGCGGCATCTTCGTCGCCGGCGACATCGCCTTCTACCCGAACAAGCAGAAACTGATCCTGTCCGGCTTTCACGAGGCCGCGCTGGCGCTGCGCAAGGCTTATCACTACGCGTTCCCTGAAAAGGCGCTGGTGCATGTGCATACCAGCAACAACGCCGCGCTCAAGGAAAGGCTGACGCACGCCTGAGCGTGGCGCGCCGCATCACGCGCAGAACGACTCCACCAGCGCCGCCACCACGCGTGGCTGGTCGTGATGCAGCATGTGGCCCGCGGCGTCGACAATCTCCTCGCGGAAGTCGCGGAAAGCCCTGAAGCGCTGCCGGAATTCATCCAGCGGCTGGTGGCGCGCGATATGGCGCAGCGTCTGCGAGTCGCGCGCCTCCACATGCAGCACCGGCGCGGTGACCTCCGCCCAGATCGCCATCACTTCGTCGAGCCGGTACAGCACGGGGTTGATCATCTTGTGCGCCGGGTCGCCCAGGATTTCCCAGCGGCCTTGCGCATTGCGCGCCGACCAGTGCTGGGCCAGGAAGGCCGCGCGCTCGCCCGGCAGGCGCGGGTTGGTCTTCTGCAACCGCGCCGCCACGGCCTCCAGGCTGTCGTAGGTCCTGAGCTCCGGGCGCTCGCGCAGCTCGTCAAGCCAGCGCGCGTAGCGCCCGGGCGCCTGTTCCGCGCGCGTGGCCGTCATGCCGAAGCCTTCGAGGTCCACCACGCGGCGCACCCGTGCCGGACGGATACCGGCATAGATGCAGGCCACATTGGCGCCCATGCTGTGGCCCACCAGGTTCACCGGCGCGTCAGGGTGGAAATGGTCGAGCACCGCCTCCAGGTCGGCCACGTAGTCGGCGAACCAGTAAGACTCCGTGCCCGGATAGCGCGTGGGCCAGCCGGTCTGGCCAAAGCCGCGCCAGTCGGGCGCGATCACGTGCCAGTCGCGCTCCAGCGCGTCCACCATGAACTGGAACGACGCAGCCACATCCATCCAGCCGTGCAGCAGGAACAGCTTCGGCGCGCCGGGGCGACCCCAGTGGCGCACGTGCATGTCGAGCCCGCGCAACGTGATAAATTCCGAGCGCGAGGTTTCTCTGATTGTCATGGTTGTCTCCCCGGTGCCTTCCTGGCCGACGCTTTCACCCGCGACGACAGGGAAGCCCGATAAAAATAGAACGATCGTTCGTTTGCGGATTATAGCGGCAAGCCGGACCGGGCAAGCGCCCGCCGGCGGCACAGGATGCAGGACGAACACAAGAACAGGAGACCCAGCATGGCCGAATCCCCCCCGCCCTCAAGCCGGCGCGACGACTACCGCGCGCTGCACGAGAGCTTCCGCTGGCACGTGCCCGAGCACTTCAACCTGGCCGAGGCATGTTGCGGCCGCTGGGCGCGCGATCCCGCCAGCGCCGACCGGGTCGCGGTCTACACCGAACACGAAGACGGCCGCCGCGCGAGCCACAGCTACGCCTATATCCAGGCCGAAGCAAACCGCCTGTCGCGCGCGCTGCGCGCGCTCGGCGTGGCGCGCGGCGACCGCGTCGGCATCGTCATGCCGCAGCGCATCGAGACTGTGATCGCGCACATGGCGATCTACCAGCTCGGCGCCATTGCCATGCCCCTGTCGATGCTGTTCGGCCCCGAAGCGCTGGCCTATCGCTTCCAGCACAGCGAGGCCTGCGTGGCGATTGCCGACGAGAGCGCCATCGACAGCTTGCTGGCGGCGCGCCCCGAGTGCCCGGCGCTGGCTTGCGTGATCGGCGTGGGCGCCGCCGCCGGCCGCGCGGAGCATGACTGGACCGCGCTGCTGGCAGCCGAGCTGCCGTCCTTCACCGCCGAGCAGACCAAGGCCGACGAGGCCGCGGTGCTGATCTACACGAGCGGCACCACGGGGCCGCCGAAGGGCGCGGTGATTCCGCACCGCGCCCTGATCGGCAACCTGCCCGGCTTCGTCTGCTCGCAGAACTGGTATCCGCAGGCGGACGATGTGTTCTGGAGTCCGGCCGACTGGGCCTGGACCGGCGGCCTGTGGGACGC
The DNA here is from genome assembly GCF_056396525.1 of Cupriavidus sp. 05T41. Taxonomy (NCBI): domain Bacteria; kingdom Pseudomonadati; phylum Pseudomonadota; class Betaproteobacteria; order Burkholderiales; family Burkholderiaceae; genus Cupriavidus; species Cupriavidus sp. 05T41. Next base: position 81,624 of record NZ_JBFTLQ010000017.1, on the reverse strand, counting down.
GCTGATGCCCGCGCTGTATTTCGGCAAGCCGATCGTAGGCTACCAGGGGCGCTTTTCCGCGCAGGTCGCCTTCGAACTGATGGAGCGCTACCGGGTCACCAATACCTTCCTGTTCCCGACCGCGCTCAAGCAGATGATGAAGACCTGCCCGGCGCCGCGCGCGCAATACCGCCTGCACCTGCGCGCGCTGATGAGCGCGGGCGAAGCCGTGGGCGAGACCGTGTTCGCCTGGTGCCGCGACGCGCTCGGCGTGGTGGTCAACGAGATGTTCGGGCAGACCGAGATCAACTACATCGTGGGCAATTGCACCGCGCAGAACGACGATGGCAAGCTCGGCTGGCCGGCGCGCCCCGGCTCCATGGGGCGCCCCTATCCCGGCCACCGGCTCGCCGTCGTGGATGAAGACGGCCAGCCCTGCGCGCCGGGCGACGAGGGCGAGATCGCCGTGTGCAGTACAGACGCGCACGGGCATCCGGACCCGGTGTTCTTCCTCGGCTACTGGCGCAACGAGGCGGCTACCGCCGCCAGGTACCTGGAGCACGATGGCCTGCGCTGGTGCCGCACCGGGGACATGGCACGCATCGACGAGGACGGCTACCTCTGGTACCAGGGGCGCGCCGACGATGTCTTCAAATCGTCTGGCTACCGCATCGGTCCGAGCGAGATCGAAAACTGCCTGCTCAAGCATCCCGCCGTATCGAACTGCGCCGTGGTGCCCTCGCCCGATCCGGAGCGCGGCGCGGTGGTCAAGGCATTCATCGTGCTGCTGCCGTCCGTGGCCCGCTCCCCGCAGGCCGATGCCGCGCTGACCGCGGAGCTGCAGCAGCATGTACGCGGCCAGCTCGCGCCGTACGAATACCCCAAGTCCATCGAATTCATCGCGCAATTGCCCATGACCACTACCGGCAAGATCCAGCGGCGCTTGCTGCGCGAGATGGAAGCGCAGCGCGGCACGACGCCGTCCCGCTAGGCCAGCCCCCGGGGCTGGCCACCGCACAGCCGGCCAGCCCCCCTCCTTGCTCACATCTTCCCGTTCCGGCCCGGCGGCCATCCTGCCCGGCCGGATTTTGCCGTCAAGTATTCGCCGGGACTGACGTTAGCGAATACATGGGGGTGCCGCACCGATGGTCCGCATCCATCTGCGCACGATTGCCCTGGCAACGCTCTCAATCCATCGGCCACGATCATTTCATTTTCTTTTTTAAGACTTTTCTTATAAAAAACAAAAACCAGGACACGCGCTTCAAATAAGAAAAATCCGAACTAGAAGTTGCACTCCAAAAACGCAAGCCCGCCGGAAATGGGACATGACCTGAAACAAGGCACTAGAAAAAATGCATAGGAAATTTCCACCAAGCTCGATTGTATTTCCTAATATTGAGACATAAAATTCTGAACAAATTAGAAGAAATTTCCGACGACGTAGCCTGAATTGACATCCGCTCGACCACCAACAGGGGAACAAAATGAGCACGCAACCACGCACCGGTAACGCCTCCATCCGCAATCTCCCGCGCCGCCTGCCTCTGGCCCTGGCCCTGGCATGTGCATGGCTCTCGGCGCCCGCGTGGGCTGCGGATGGCATGATCGTCTTTCGCGGCGCCATCGTCGCGCCGTCCTGCCTTCCGCAGATCAGCGGCGGGCGAACGCCCGCCGCATCGGTCAGTTGCCCGCAGAACGGCACCCAGGCTGCCGAGTTTGCGTCACTGCCGCTGATGCCGGGCAAGACGGTGCAATTGAAGTCCGCGCGCGCCTCGGTCGAGACGATGAGATTCTCCAGGGGAGATGTGCCGGACGGCGCGCAGCCGGGGCTGATGCTCGTGACCGAGCACTACTGAGCTGCCTGCGCCTCGAGCCAGGCCAGCTCGTCATCATCGAAGCCCGCGGCACGGCGGGCTCCCAGGTTGAACGGCGGACGCGGGCGCGGCGCCTGGTAGCGTACCGCCAGTTCGCCATAGGTCTCGACCGGGTCAAGCCCGCGTCCGGCGCAAAGCCAGCGGTACCAGTGGTTGCCGATCGCCACGTGCCCGACTTCGTCGCGCAGGATGATATCGATGATGGCGGCGGCTTCGTGGTCGCCGGCGGCCGCCAGCTTGGCCCGCACCGGCGGCGAGGCGTCCAGTCCGCGGGCTTCCAGGGTACGCGGCACCAGCGCCATGCGCGCCAGCACGTCGCCAGCCGTCTTGTCCGCCATTTCCCAGAGGCTGTTGTGCGCCGGGAAATCGCCATAGCACGCGTCCAGCCTGCCCAGATGATCCGCCAGCAGGGTGAAATGCAGGGCCTCCTCGTCGGCCACGCGCAGCCAGTCGTGATAGAAGGCCGCGGGCATGCCGCCGAAGCGCCAGAGGGCATCGAGCGCGAGATTGATCGCATTGAACTCGATATGGGCCAGCGCGTGGATCATCGCGGCCCGGCCGGCCGGCGTGTGGATGGAGCGGCGACGCTCTACGCGCTGCGGCGCCACCAGTTCCGGCAGCGCCGGGCGCCCGGGCACCGGCAGTTCCGCGGCGATGGTTTCGGCAACGCCAAGTGCCTCCGGCGCCATGCCGGCGGCTGCCTGGCGCAAGCGGCGCGTGGCAGCCGCCTTCTGCCGCGCGTCGTCGAGGCACAGGATGGCGAGCGCCTGGCGGCGCAGGGACAGGCCGGTGGCGTCCGGCAGGACAGGAAAGGCGGAATCGGGCGCGCCCGCGGGGGCGGCATCGGTCAGGTTGGCTGGCATAAGCGTAAAATCCGGGTTGCCGCCATTGTAGGGCCGGCGCGCAGCGCAGCCGGCACAATCTCCCGCCGCGCGGCGCCGCCGGCGTACGCTCTTTAAAGGCCGGCGGCAGACCCCATATACCCATACGAACTTGTGCAGGAGACTTCATGGCGCTTTACCAGCTCGGCGACCTCACCCCGATCATCGATCCGGACGCCTACGTGGCACCGGAGGCCACCATCATTGGCAACGTGACGCTCAAGGCGCGCGCCAGTGCATGGCCGGGCGTGGTGATCCGCGGCGACAACGAACCGATCGTGGTGGGCGAGTCCAGCAATGTGCAGGAAGGCACCGTGCTCCACACCGATCCCGGCTGCCCGCTGACCATCGGCGACAAGGTGTCGATCGGCCACCAGGCCATGCTGCACGGCTGCACCGTCGGCGAAGGCTCGCTGATCGGCATCCAGGCCGTGATCCTGAACCGCGCGGTGATCGGCAAGGAATGCCTGGTCGGCGCCGGCGCGGTGGTCACCGAGGGCAAGGTCTTTCCGGACCGCTCGCTGATCCTGGGAGCGCCAGCCAAGGTGGTGCGCGAGCTCACCGAGCAGGACGTGGCCAACCTGTACCGCAATGCCGAGACCTACGCCACGCGCCAGGCCTTGTACAAGACCCAACTAAAACGCATCGACTAAGGCGCGCCGGCCAAGGACTGCGCCCGCACCGATTTACCGACGGATCATCGTGACTGACACCACCTCCCCCGACACCCTGCAGAAATTCCTGTTCGACGCGGCCCCCGTGCGCGGCGAGCTGGTGCGCATGCACGCCACCTGGCAGGACGTGCTGCGCCGCAATCAATATCCCGCACCGGTGCGCCGGCTGCTGGGTGAAATGATGTCCGCGGCCGCCCTGCTCACCGCCAACCTGAAGTTGAACGGAGCCCTGGTGATGCAGGTGCACGGGGACGGCCCGGTGCGCATGCTGGTGGTGGAGTGCCTGTCCGACCTGTCGATGCGCGCCACGGCCAAGCTGGCCGAAGGCGTGCAGGTGGCCGACGACGCCACGCTGGAGGATCTCGTCAACGTGCACGGCGGCGGCCGCTTCGCCATCACCCTGGATCCGAAGGACAAGCTGCCGGGCCAGCAGGCCTACCAGAGTATCGTGCCGCTGGCCGATGCGCATGGCACCTTCGAATCCATGGCCGCGGTGCTCGAGCACTATATGCGCGCCTCCGAGCAACTCGACACGCGCCTGTGGCTGGCCGCCGACGACCAGGTCGCCGCCGGCATGCTGCTGCAGAAGCTGCCGAGCTACGGCGGCACCATGGAGGGCCATGCCGGACGCGGCCCCGCGCAAGTGGGTGAAACCGGCGCTCCGCTGGGCGGCAGCGCCCGCGCGCAGGATCTCGACACCTGGGACCGCGCCTGCCAGCTCGGCGCCACGCTGAAGAGCGAAGAACTGCTCGCCGAGACGCCCGACACGCTGCTGCGCCGCCTATTCTGGGAAGATCTGCAGGACACCGGCGTGCGCGTGTTCGAGCCGCTCAGCCCGCATTTCAATTGCTCGTGCTCGCGCCCCAAGGTGGCCAGCATGCTGCAGAACCTCGGCCGCACCGAGATCGAGAGCATCCTGGAAGAACGCGGCAATGTGGACATCCATTGCGACTTCTGCGGCCAGCACTATCACTTCGACCCGGTCGACTGCGCGCAATTGTTCGCACCGGCACCGATCGCCACCGGCGCCGGCGAGGGGGCCGGCCAGCACCACTGACCGGGAGCATTTTCCAGGCGGCCAGGCTGCTCAGGCGGAACCTTTGCACCGCCTGCCGGGGTCAAAGCGTCAGCGACCACAGAGTCAGGGGGAATCTCATGCCCGCTTCGTCTTCGAACCTGCTCCCCGCCGCGACATGGCGCGCGGCGGGCGCCCTTGGCGCACTGCTGCTGGGCGCCGTGCTGCTCGGCGGCTGCGCCCAGTTGCCGCGCGACATCAACGGCTCGCCCCCGACGGCGCGGCTGGCACCTGACGGCGTCCCGCCCGCGCCGATCACGCCCGAAGAAAGCCAGAAGCTGAGCGCGCTGAACCGCGACATCCTGCACGAGCAGGATGCGGCCATCGCGCGCCAGCAGCAGGCGCAGGCCTACTCGCGCGCCTACTACGCCTATCCCACGCCCAGCTGGAACCTGTTCTACGGCGGCTGGGGCGGCGGCCACTGGGGCGGCGGCGTCGGTATCAGCGGCGGCTTTCCGGGCTGGGGCGGTTATCCGTACTGGTGAGGGCGTGTGGCGACAAGGCGGCAAGCGCCCCGATGAAGCGTCCCAAGGCGCACACGCAATGCGGGCTCAATGCGGGCTGTGTGGTCGTGCGCGACCGGGCGGCAACGGCGGATGAAGACGGGGCAGAGATTGCGGCGGCCAGAGCCGGGCGCCGGCGATGAAATCCGGGCGGAAATGCCTCAATGACGGCCAGTGGCGGCCGGGGAGTTCGGCGGCGGCGGCAGCGGCGGCGTGGCGCTGACCTTAGGCGCGGGCGCCACGAACTGCACGAACACCTCGCCGTCCTTGACCATGCCCAACTCGTAGCGGGCACGCTCCTCGATGGCGCCGGTGCCGTCCTGCAGATCCTTCACTTCCCCTTCCAGCTTGGCGTTGCGCAGCTTGAGCGACTGATTGCGCGCGCTCTGTTCCTGCACATGCTTGTCCAGGTCCCACACGCGCAGCCAGCCGCCCTTGCCCAGCCACAGGGGATACTGAATGGCAAGCAAGAGCACGAACAGCAGCAGCGAGATCAGGCGCATGTGGATTCTGGCGCTTTGAAGAAGAATTCAGGATCGTCGGCGCCGGCCCGGGCATCTTGTCCGGGCCGGCGCATGACGCGAGCTTAGCGCAGATTGTAGAACGCGCTCTTGCCCGGGTAGCTGGCGATATCGCCGAGGTCTTCCTCGATGCGCAGCAGCTGGTTGTACTTCGAGATGCGGTCCGAACGCGACAGCGAGCCGGTCTTGATCTGGCCGGCATTGGTGCCCACCGCGATATCGGCGATGGTGCTGTCCTCGGTCTCGCCCGAACGGTGCGAGATCACGGCGGTGTAGCCCGCGCGCTTGGCCATTTCGATGGCGGCGAAGGTCTCGGTCAGGGTGCCGATCTGGTTGATCTTGATCAGGATCGAGTTGCCGATGCCTTTCTCGATGCCTTCCTTCAGGATCTTGGTGTTGGTGACGAACAGGTCGTCGCCCACCAGCTGCACGCGCTTGCCGAGCTTGTCGGTCAGCGTCTTCCAGCCGTCCCAGTCGCCCTCGGCCATGCCGTCCTCGATCGACACGATCGGGAACTTGTCGCACAGGTTGGCCAGGTAGTCGGCGAACTGGGTCGAGGTCAGTTTCAGGCCTTCGCCTTCCAGGTGATACAGGTCCTCGCCTTCGCGGAAGAACTCGCTGGCGGCGCAGTCCAGCGCCAGCAGCACGTCTTCGCCCATGCGGTAGCCTGCCTTCTCGACGGCTTGCACGATGGTGTTCAGGCACTCTTCGTTCGACGCGAAGTTCGGCGCGAAACCGCCTTCGTCGCCCACCGCGGTGGACATGCCCTTGTCGGCCAGGATCTTCTTCAGTGCATGGAACACTTCGGCGCCGCAACGCAGGGCTTCGCGGAAGCTCTTCTGCGACACCGGCATGATCATGAACTCCTGGATATCCAGGCTGTTGTTGGCGTGCGCGCCACCGTTGACGATGTTCATCATCGGCACCGGCATCTGCATCGCGCCCGAGCCACCGAAGTAGCGGTACAGCGGCAGGCCGGCTTCCTCAGCAGCGGCGCGGGCCACGGCCATCGACACGGCCAGCGTGGCGTTGGCGCCCAGGCGGCCCTTGTTCTCGGTGCCGTCGAGGTCGATCAGGGTGCGGTCCAGGAAGGCCTGCTCGGAAGCGTCCAGGCCCATGATGGCTTCGGAGATCTCGGTGTTGATATGCTCGACCGCCTTCAGCACGCCCTTGCCGAGATAGCGCGACTTGTCGCCGTCACGCAGCTCGATGGCTTCGCGCGAACCGGTGGAGGCGCCCGACGGCACCGCCGCGCGGCCCATCACGCCGGATTCCAGCAGGACGTCGCACTCGACCGTCGGGTTGCCGCGCGAGTCGAGAACTTCGCGACCGATGATATCTACGATTGCACTCATGAATTCCTCTCTGACTGTTTGAATCTTTCTGCCTGCCGGCTATGCCAGGAGCCGGCAAATCGGGATCAGCGCGGATGATGCCTGACCAATATGTCAGACGCCTTCCACCACGATCATGTTCATCTTCGCCGCATGCTCGCGCGAGGCGCGCGCGGCGCGATACTCTTCGGAGTCGTGGAACGATTTTGCCGCCGCGAAGCTAGGGAATTTCAGCACCACGACACGGGTCGGCGCCCATTCCCCCTCGAGTTGCCCGACCTTGCCGCCGCGCACCAGCACCTCGGCGCCGTGGGCTTGAATGGCCTTGCTCGACAGCACCTTGTACTGCTCGTACTGCTGGGGGTCCGTCACGTCGACGTAGGCGATGATATAGCCTGCGGCCATGCAGTGTCTCCGAAGCTTTTGTATTGTCTTTCGATACGATTCGTCACCACCGGCGGCTTTTCCTCAGCGGGAACGCCTGCCGGCGGTGCGAACCGGGGCCCGCTCAGGCGCAGGCCGGCCAGCCGAAATTGTCTTCGAGGAAGCCCGCGCGCTTGGTCAGCGCATCGAGATCCTTGAGCACGGACAGCAATTCCTTCATGCGCGACAGCGGCACCGCGTTGGGTCCGTCGGACATGGCCTTGCTCGGATCCGGATGGGTTTCCATGAACAGGCCGGCCACGCCGGTTGCCACCGCCGCGCGCGCCAGCACCGGCACGAACTCGCGCTGGCCGCCCGAGCTGGTGCCCTGCCCGCCCGGCAACTGCACCGAGTGAGTCGCGTCGAACACCACCGGGGCGCCGGTCTCGCGCATGATCGCCAGCGAGCGCATGTCGGAGACCAGATTGTTGTAGCCGAAGGACACGCCGCGTTCGCAGGCCATGAAGCTGTCTTCCGGCAGGCCCGCCTCGCGCGCGGCGTCGCGTGCCTTGTCGATGACGTTCTTCATGTCGTGCGGCGCCAGGAACTGTCCCTTCTTGATATTGACGGGACGGCCGCTCTGCGCGCAGGCGCGGATGAAATCGGTCTGCCGGCACAGGAAGGCCGGCGTCTGCAGCACGTCGACCACGGCGGCCACCGGCTTGACCTCGTCGATCTCGTGGATGTCGGTCAGCACCGGCACGCCGATCTCGCGCTTGACGGTGGCGAGGATCTCGAGACCCCTCTCCATGCCCAGGCCGCGGAAGGTCCTGCCCGACGAGCGGTTGGCCTTGTCGAACGAGGACTTGTAGATAAACGGGATGCCGAGTTCGCCGGTGATCGCCTTGAGCTCGCCGGCGGTATCCAGCGCCATCTGCTCGGACTCGATCACGCACGGACCGGCGATCAGGAAGAAGGGCTGGCCCAGGCCAGCCTCGAAGCCACAGAGTTTCATCGCTAGTCTCCTGCTTGCGCGGTGCCGGGCCCTCAGGCCGCCTTGCTCTTCTGGCTGGCCAGCGCCGCTTCCACGTAGGCCTTGAACAGCGGATGGCCGTCACGCGGGGTGGAGGTAAATTCCGGGTGGAACTGTACGCCGACGAACCACGGGTGCAGGCTTTCCGGCAGCTCCATCATTTCCGGCAGGTCTTCCGTCGGGGTCCGCGCCGAGATCACCATGCCCGACTTTTCCAGCGTGGGCACGTAGTGGTTGTTGACCTCGTAGCGGTGGCGATGGCGCTCGTTGACTTCCGGGCCGTAGATCTGGCCGGCCTTGGTGCCTGCCTTGACCGGCACGCGCTGCGCGCCCAGGCGCATGGTGCCGCCCAGGTCGGACTCGGCCGAGCGCTGCTCGACCTTGCCTTCGCGGTCCACCCATTCGGTGATCAGCGCGACCACCGGATGCTCGGTTTCCAGGTTGAATTCGGTCGAGTTGGCATCGGCCATCCCCGCCACGTGGCGGGCAAACTCGATCACCGCCAGCTGCATGCCCAGGCAGATGCCCAGGTACGGCACCTTGTTCTCGCGTGCGTACTGGATCGCGCGGATCTTGCCCTCGGTGCCACGCTTGCCGAAGCCGCCCGGCACCAGGATGGCATCCAGCGGCGCGAGCACTTCCAGGTGGCCCGATTCGAGCTCCTCGGAATCGATGTACTCGATGTTCACGCGGGTAGCGGTATGCATGCCGGCGTGGCGCAGCGCCTCGATCAGCGACTTGTACGATTCGGTCAGGTCGACGTACTTGCCGACCATGCCGATGGTGATCTCGTGCTGCGGATTTTCCTGGGCATTGACCAGGCGCTGCCACATGGAGAGATCCGCCGGCTTCGGATCGATACGCAGTTCTTCGCAGATCAGGCGGTCGAGGCCCTGCTCGTTGAGCATCTGCGGGATCTTGTAGATGCTGTCCACGTCCCACACCGAGATCACGGCTTCCTGCGGGATGTTGGAGAACAGCGAAATCTTGGCGCGCTCTTCGTCCGGGATCGGGCGGTCGGCGCGGCACAGCAGCGCGGTCGGCGAGATGCCGATTTCACGCAGCTTCTGCACCGAGTGCTGGGTCGGCTTGGTCTTCAGCTCGCCGGCGCTGGCAATGAACGGCACCAGCGTCAGGTGCACGAAGGCGGCATGGTTGCGGCCCATGCGCAGGCTCATCTGGCGCGCGGCTTCCAGGAAGGGCAGCGATTCGATGTCGCCGACCGTGCCGCCGATTTCCACCAGTGCCACGTCCGCCTTGCCGCCATGCGAGGCAGCCGCGCCGCGCTCGATGAAGGCCTGGATCTCGTTCGTGATATGCGGGATCACCTGCACCGTCTTGCCGAGGTACTCGCCGCGGCGTTCCTTGCGGATCACCGATTCGTAGATCTGGCCCGTGGTGAAGTTATTGGACTTGCGCATCTTGGCCGAGACGAAACGCTCGTAGTGGCCGAGATCGAGGTCGGTTTCCGCGCCGTCTTCCGTGACAAACACCTCGCCATGCTGGAAAGGGCTCATCGTGCCGGGATCGACATTGATGTAGGGATCTAGCTTGAGGAGGGTGACTTTGAGGCCGCGCGACTCGAGAATGGCCGCGAGCGAAGCAGCAGCGATGCCCTTGCCGAGAGAAGAGACGACGCCACCGGTGACGAAGACGAATTTGGTCATAAACCGAGCTTGCCGGGGAAATCGGGATTATACATGAGAGCCCGCCTGCTGCAGCGCCGCATTTGTGACAGGCGGCCGCGCCGCGGGCCGGGCGAGCGCATGCGGCGTTTGCCTCTCATCCCGTCATCAGAGCCGCTGGCCGGCCTCGCGCCGCATGCCGCCGAGCAGCTCGTGGATCAGCGCGGCGGTCTGCTCCGGGCGCTCCATCGGGTACAGGTGCCCGCCTTCGATGAAGCGCAGGCGCTCGCCCACCAGCTTGCGCGTGGCGCCAAGCCCGCATTGCCGGACCTCGCGCGAGTGCTTGCCGGCGACAAAGCCGACCGGCACCGGCGCGCCGCGCGACACGCGCGCGCCAAGGCCGGTCGGCAGCGTGCGGTAGATCTGGTATTCGATCTCGCGCTCGAAGCGCAGGCGGCGCTCGGCGTCGCGTCCGGTGGGTTCGGTGCCGTGCTCGGCATAGTCGCGCAGCACGTCTTCGTCCCACGCCGCGAACAGCGGCTTGCTGCGAAAGTGCTGCCAGACCGCCTCGGCATCGGGCCAATGCGTGCGCCGCCTGCGCGTCACCGCCGCCGGGCCGGGCGCCTCGTCCAGGCCGAAGCGCTGCCCCGCCTTGAGCAGCGCCGCGCGCCAGCCGGCGATCACCGGCGAGTCGAGCATGACCACGCCGCGCACCAGCTGCGGGCGCCGCAGGGCCGCCATCAGCGACAGGAAGCCCCCCAGGGAATGCCCCACCAGCCACACCGGCTCGCGGTACTTCTGCTCTACCGAGGCCAGCAGTTCATCCACCAGGTGCGGCCACTCGCGCGTGACCGGGTATTTCGGGTCGTGCCCGTAGCGGTCCACCGCGCGGATCTCGAACTCGTCTTCCAGGCGCGAAAACAGTTTGCGGTAGGTGCTGACCGGGAAACCGTTGGCATGCGAGAAATGCAGGATGTCACGCATGGCGAACCCTCAGCCGCGGCCGTTGCTGCGCTCGCGCTTGGCGCGCACGGGCTGGCCCCAGCGATCGGCTTCGCCCGGGCGCGCCAGCGGAAACTCCGCCGGGGCTGCCGCATCCCATTCGGGGTCGTGGATTTCGCCGAAGACCTGGCGCAGGCGCTGGCCCCAGGTATCGCGGATCATGCGGAAGTAGGCGTTCTTCTCGTCGATGTTGACGAAGCGGCTCACCCGCAGCGCATTGGCTTCATACACCAGCAGGTCCAGCGGCAGGCCTACCGAGATATTCGACTTGAGCGTGGAGTCCATCGAGATCAGCGCGCACTTGGCGGCCTCGCCCAGCGGCAGCGAAGGCTCCACCACACGGTCGATGATGGGCTTGCCGTACTTGGCCTCGCCGATCTGGAAATAGCAGTTCTCGGGCGTGGCTTCGACAAAGTTGCCGGCCGCGTACACATTGAACAGGCGCACGCGCTCCCCGCGGATCTGCCCGCCGAAGATCAGGCTGACATTGAACTCGATACCGGCATCGCGCAGCGCGTGGGCATCATGCTTGTGCACCTGGCGCACGGCGTCGCCGACGATGGTGGCGGCTTCGAACAGATCGCGCGCGGTCCACAGCGAGCGCTTCTCGTCACGCCCTTCGGCCAGGATCTGCCGCACCGCCTGGCTGATTGCCAGGTTGCCGGCCGTGAGCAGCACCATGACGCGGTCGCCGGGCTCTTCGAACACGGTCATCTTGCGCGCGCTGGAAATCGCGTCGACACCCGCATTCGTGCGCGAGTCGGAGAGAAACACCAGGCCGGCGTCCAGGCGCATGGCAACACAGTACGTCATGATCTTGTCTAGTTATGGTGAACACTCAGCGTGCACACTCGGCGCGCACATTCAGCGTGGACATTCCGCGCACGTCCGGCCTTGCCATGCCATGCCATGCCATCTGGCACGAGGCCACTTCAATGCCGCATTCTAGCGCCGCGGGGGCGCGTTCGATACCGCAACGGGCGCCCGCGCGTGGTGCGCGGCGCACCGTCCGATTCACTGTTCCGGTGCAATCGCGATCTCGACCGCCAGCCGCTCGCCACTGCCCCCCTCGCGCACGCCGCGAACCGGCGCGGCCATGCGGTAGTCGCGGCCCACGGCCAGCCGCACGTGGCGCGCATCGCTGAGGCAGCGATGGGTCACGTCGACGCTGCACCACAATTCCCTGCCCGCATCCACGCAGATATCGGCCCAGGCATGGCCGGCCAGCGCCGCGGCCGCAGGGTCGTAGAAATAACCGCTGACATAGCGCGCCGGCACGCCGAGGGCGCGGCAGCATGCCACCATCACCTGCGCCTGGTCCTGGCAGACGCCGCCGCCCAGCGCGAACGCCTCGCTGGCCGAAGTGCCGACATCGGTGCTGTCGGGCACGTAGCGCACGCGCTCGGCAATGCCGCCGGCCAGCGCCAGCAGCGCAGGCACCTCATGCCCCGCCGCGAGGTAAGGCGCGGCAAAGCGGATCATCTCGGGTTCGGCCGCGGTCAGCGGCGTGCCGCCCAGGTAATACAGCGGCGACACGCGCGCCTCGCCCGCGGGCGGCGCATCGCAGAACAGCGGCGCGCTGCCGCCCGCCGCCGGCGTCACTTCCACCACGCCGCTGGCTTCGATCACCAGGGTCCGGGCCGGACCGGCGACGGTGAAGCTGTGCACGATATTGCCGAAACCGTCGCGCGCCTCGGACAGGTTGCCCGGCACCGACAGGTGCCACTCCCGCACGGTCTGGAGCGGCCCCGAGCGCGGTGCCAGGCGCAGTTCGTGCACGCTGCGGCGGACCGGCTCGGCATAGCGGTAGACGGTCTTGTGATGGATCTTGTATTTCACGATATGGCGAGGCCGGCGCGACTACCACGCGAGTGGTTCAGGCAGCCAGCAGCGGCACGAGGAAATCCCGGCTGATGCCGTTGCCGAGGTCGCCGATGCGCTCTAGGAAACTGGTCAGGTAAGCGTGCAGGCCGACGGCGAAGATGTCGTCGATGCGCGCGTATTTCAAATCGGCGTGGAGTTTACCAGCCTGCCGCTCGGTCTCCGAGGAATGCTGGTTGCCCACCAGCGCCAGGATCGCCACCACCTCGTCCAGGCTCGACACCAGCGAACGCGGCATGTCCGGGCGCAGCACCAGCAGCTCCGCCACGCGCTCGGGCGTGATCACCGTGCGGTAGATCTTGCGGTAGACCTCGAACCCCGACACCGAGCGCAGCACCGCCGCCCAGTGATAGAAATCGTTGGCGTCGCGGTTGGGATCGCTGTCGTCGACGGTGCTGGCCTGGAACTTCACGTCGAGGATCCGCGCGGTATTGTCAGCGCGCTCGAGGAAGGTGCCCAGCCGCATGAAGTGGAAGGCGTCGTCCTTGAGCATGGTGCCGAACTGCACGCCGCGCGCCAGGTGCGAGCGGAACTTGACCCACTCGAAGAACTGCGCCGGGTCCTCGCACAGCACGCCATCTGCGATCAGGCGCTGCACATCGAGCCAGGTGGTGTTGATGGTTTCCCAGACCTCGGTGGTGAGCGAGCCGCGCACCGCGCGCGCGTTCTCGCGGGCAGCGCGCAGGCAGCTCATGATCGACGACGGATTGGTCATGTCGCGCACCATGAAGTCGATCACATCGTCGCGCGTGAGCAGGCCGTATTTGTTGTCGAACACGGCGGTCAGCTCGGAAATGTCGAGCATCGCCCACCAGCCCTGCTCCGCCACTTCCGCCGATTGCGGCAGCAGCGAAGTCTGGTAGTTCACGTCGAGCATGCGCGCGGTGTTCTCCGCGCGTTCGGTATAGCGCGCCATCCAGAACAGATGGTCGGCGGTGCGGCTTAGCATGGTCAGTCCCCTCGTACTGCGCTGTTCGTCCACGCCGCCCGCGCATGGACAGCGGCGGCGCGGCAATCCCAACAATCCGCGGGCACGCCTGGCGCGCCCCGCATCCGGCCATTCCGGCGCTTCAGCGCTCCAGCACCCAGGTGTCCTTGGTGCCGCCGCCCTGCGACGAATTGACCACCAGCGAGCCTTCGCGCAAGGCCACGCGCGTCAGCCCGCCCGGCACCATGCGCACATCCTTGCCCGACAGCACGAAGGGCCGCAGGTCGATATGGCGCGGCGCGATGCCCGCTTCCACGTAGGTCGGGCAGGTCGACAGCGCCAGCGTGGGCTGCGCGATGTACTGCTCCGGACGCGCGCGCACCACTTCACGGAAAGTGTCGATCTCCGCGCGCGTGGCGGCGGGCCCCACCAGCATGCCGTAGCCGCCGGCGCCGTGGGTTTCCTTGACCACCAGTTCGTCCATGTGGTCGAGCACGTACTGCAGGTCGTCGGGGCGCCTGCACATATAGGTCGGCACGTTGTTGAGGATCGCTTCCTCGCCGAGGTAGAAGCGGATCATGTCGGGCACGTAGGGGTAGATCGACTTGTCGTCGGCCACGCCGGTGCCGATGGCATTGCAGATGGTCACGTTGCCGGCACGGTAGACCGACAGCAGCCCCGCCGCGCCCAGCGTGGAGTCGGGACGGAACACGAGCGGATCGAGGAAATCGTCGTCGACGCGACGGTAGATCACGTCGATGCGCTGCGGCCCCTGCGTGGTGCGCATGTAGAGGTGCTCGTCCTGCACGAACAGGTCGCTGCCCTCGACCAGTTCCACGCCCATCTGCTGCGCGAGGAAGGCGTGCTCGAAGTAGGCCGAGTTGTACATGCCCGGCGTGAGCACCACCACGGTCGGATCGGCGATGTTCTGCGGCGAGACGCCGCGCAGCATGTCGAGCAGCAGGTCGGGATAGTGGGCCACCGGCGCCACGCGGTTGCGCGCGAACAGGTCCGGGAACAGCCGCATCATCATCTTGCGGTTTTCCAGCATGTAGGACACGCCGGAGGGCACGCGCAGGTTGTCTTCCAGCACGTAGAACTCGCCCTCGCCCGCGCGCACCACGTCGATGCCGGCCACGTGGGCGTAGATGTCGCGCGGCACGTCGATGCCGAGCATCTCTGGCCGGTACTGGGCGTTGTTGTAGATCTGGTCGGGCGGGATCACGCCGGCGCGGATGATGTCCTGGCCGTGGTAGATGTCATGGATGAAGCGGTTCAGCGCCGATACGCGCTGGCGCAGCCCGCGCTCCAGCGTGGCCCACTCGCTGGCGGGAAAGATGCGGGGAATCACGTCGAACGGAATGGTGCGCTCGGTGCCGCTGTTGGACTCGTCCTTGTCGCCGTAGACAGCGAAGGTGATGCCCACGCGCCGGAAGATCAGGTCCGCCTCCGCGCGCTTGTTGCCCATGGTTCCTTCGGACTGGCGCGCCAGCCAGTCCGCGAACTGCTTGTAGTGCCCGCGCACCGCCCCTGCCGGCAGGGGCTGCCCCGCGTGGATTGCCGCTGCCACGCCATCTTGCCAATCGAGCATCTCGTCGAAAAACCGCGCCGCCATGATGGCCGTTCCCCCATGATTTGGGCGCCGCCCAAGCTGCCGGCGATCCCGTTTTGATTGGCTTGTTCTTCCCGGCACAGCATTTCGAGGCCACCACCCGGGCCGGCGAAGCCGCTGGCCATGCGTCATGCGTCGAAGTGCTGTCCTGATTGGGATGATACCCATGGCCACGAAAGCCGCAAGCAGCAAGCGTCCGCGCCATCGAAGATATATGTAGCAAGATGCCTGCCAGCCCCGGCGCGCCCAAGGGGAAAAGCGCGCCCCGGACCGGAGTCACCCCCCTAGCGCACCGCCGCGGTCGCGGGCACCTGGGCCAGGATGCGCTGCACCAGCGCCTCCGGCGTCTGCCGGATATCGAGCACCAGCGCGTCGCTCGGCTCTTCCAGCGTCTCGAACTGGCTTTGCAGCAAGGCCGGGTTGAAGAAGTGGTCGCTGCGCTCGGACAGGCGCCCGCCGATCACCGCGGCGTCGCCTTTCATATAGACGAAGGTCACGCCGCCCTCGGACGGCAACAGGCGGTCGCGGTAGACCTGGCGCAGCGCCGAGCAGGTGAACACATGGGTACGGCCCTCGGCGCGGGCCGCGTCGATCGCCGCGCGCATGGCGGCCAGCCAGGGCCAGCGGTCTTCGTCGGTCAGGGGGATGCCGTTATGCATCTTCTCCTTGTTGGCCGCGCTGTGGAATTCATCGGCGTCATGGAAGCCGCAATGCAGGTTCTTGGCCAGCAACTGGCCGACCGTGGTTTTCCCGCTGCCGGAAACGCCCATCAGGATGTAGATCATGTCTGCTCCAACGATCGTGATCGGATGGTTTTCCCATCCTTGTCGGTAGTCCCCGCGCCGTGCGACGGGTGGTTCCTGGAAACCGCCCGTCCCTGCAGCCATGTTCCATGATAGGTCTGGCGTGCGCAGGCTTGGGGTCGCCCCTGCCCGCCGGACGGCGGACAGGGGCACAAAACGGATGAATTGCCCGGGGCGCGGCCTATTGTGCGACGGCCACGGCGGTTTGGACAGCGCCAGGCGCGTCGGCCTCGGACAGGTCGAGCGCGCTGCCGCCCTCTTCGGCGATCCGCGCATGGCGGCGGAACAGCCCGAACAGGCCGCGGCCGACGCTGAAACTGGCGAAGTCGTCGTCCGGCGAGGGCGCCAGCGCGCGCGCCTCGAGCGCGGATTCGCCGGGCGCGCCGCCAAGCCATTCGAGCGTGCCGGCGACAGCGTCGACGCGGATGCGGTCACCGTCGCGCACGCGCGCCAGCGGTCCGCCAGAAAGCGCCTCCGGACACACATGAATCACCGCCGGCACCTTGCCGGAGGCGCCCGACATGCGGCCGTCGGTCACCAGCGCGACCTTGTGCCCGGCGTCCTGCAGCGAGCCCAGCACCGGCGTGAGGCGGTGCAGTTCGGGCATGCCGTTGGCGTTGGGCCCCTGGAAGCGCACCACCGCGACCATGTCGCCGGTCAGCTCGCCGGCCTCGAAGGCGGCCTGCAGGCCTTCCTGCGAATCGAACACGCGCGCCGGCGCCTCCACCACGCGGTGCTCGGGCGCCACCGCCGACACCTTGATCATGCCGCGGCCGAGATTGCCCTGCAGCAGGCGCAGCCCGCCTTCGGGCGAGAACGGCTCGACCGCGCTGGCCAGCACCGCCGCGTCGCCGCTGGCGGTGGGGCCGTCGCGCCACCGCAGCACGCCGTCGGTCATGACCGGTTCCTGCGTATAGCGCGCCAACCCGCGGCCGGCCACGGTTTCCACGTCTTCGTGCAGCAGCCCGGCTGCGAGCAGCTGGCGGATCACGTAGGCCACGCCGCCGGCGGCATGGAAATGGTTCACGTCGGCCGAGCCGTTGGGATAGACCCGTGCCAGCAGCGGCGTGATGCGCGACAGGCGGTCGAAATCGTCCCAGTCGATCACGATCCCGGCCGCGCGTGCCATCGCCACCAGGTGGATGGTGTGGTTGGTCGAGCCACCGGTGGCCAGCAGGCCGACGATGGCGTTGACCACCGCGCGTTCGTCGACGATGCGTGCCAGCGGCAGGTAGTCCGGGCCACGGGCCGTGAGCGCCAGCGCGCGCTGCGCGGCGGCCGCGGTCAGCGCGTCGCGCAGGCCGCTGTCCGGATGGACGAAGGCCGAGCCCGGCATATGCAGGCCCATGATCTCCATCAGGAACTGGTTGCTGTTGGCGGTACCGTAGAAGGTGCAGGTGCCGGCCCCGTGATAGGCCTCGCACTCTGCCTCCAGCAAGGCTTCGCGGCCAACCTGTCCGGTCGCGTAGAGCTGGCGCACGCGCGCCTTTTCCTTGTTGGACAGGCCCGTCGCCATGGGCCCGGCCGGCACGAACACCACCGGCAGGTGGCCGAACTGCAGCGCGCCCATCAGCAGGCCCGGCACGATCTTGTCGCACACGCCAAGCATCACGGCGGCGTCGAAGGTGTTGTGCGACAGCGATACCGCCGTGGCCATGGCGATGGCGTCGCGCGAGAACAGCGACAGCTCCATGCCGGCATTGCCTTGCGTGATGCCGTCGCACATCGCCGGCACGCCGCCCGCCACCTGCGCCACCGCGCCCACCGCGCGGGCGGCCTCGCGGATCACGCCGGGATAGCGCTCGTACGGCTGGTGGGCGGAAAGCATGTCGTTGTAGGCCGTGACAATGCCGAGATTGGCGGCATGTTCGACCCGCAGCTTGAGCTTGTCATGCGCGGGCAGCGCAGCGATGCCGTGCGCCACGTTGGCACACGACAAGCCACGCAGCGGCCCCAGTTCTTGCTGGGCCCGCTCGCAGCGCGCCAGGTAGGCAGCGCGACCGCGCTGGCTGCGCGCGACCACGCGCGCGGTGACGGCCTGCACTTCGGAATGGAGGGCTTGCGACATTCGTGGGAGTTCCTGGTTTGTAGATCCGTGAACGTGTTTTCTTGTAGATTTTCTACATTATATAGAAAGGATCGACAAAAGCATCTCGCGCATGGATCACAATGCGTCGACTAATCCTCAAATATGGCCGGAATAGGTGAAATCCCTAGCAGAAACGCGGGCTCACAGGCGCGGCATTCCATCGCCATTTATGTAGAATATCTACATACTCATCGAACCGCCGGCACATGAATCCGGCAGGCATGCCCGACGAAATCGCCGGCACGCCAACACCGGCCTCCCCCACCATGCGCGACCGAATTCTTGCTGTCTACGACACGCTTCGCCCCTCCGAACGCCGCCTGGCGGATTACGTGACCCGCCACGGCGCCAGCGTGATCCGCTTGTCCATGCCCGAACTGGCCGAACGCGCGGGCGTCTCGCAACCCACCATCGCGCGCTTCTGCGCCGCGCTCGGCTACGACGGCTTCCGCGAGTTCAAGCTGCAGTTCGCCCAGAACGTCGGTGGCGGCACGCCCTTCGTGCACCAGGACGTCAAGGCCGAGGACCGCCCCGCCGATATCGCCGGCAAGGTGTTCGACCGCACCATCGCCACCCTGATGACGGTGCGCAACGCGCTGTCCGCGGATCAGATCGAGCACGGCATCAAGCTGCTCGCCGCGGCGCATCGCATCGAGTTCTATGGCTGCGGCAATTCCGGCATCGTCGCGCTGGACATCCAGCACAAGTTCTTCCGCCTCGGCATCCCCACCACCGCCTACTCGGATTCGCACGTGTTCAGCATGTCCGCCGCCCTGCTCGGCCCGGGCGACGTTGCCGTGCTGGTGTCCAACAGCGGCCGCACCTGGGACATGCTGGCCGCCGCCACGCTGGCCCGCGCGAGCGGCGCCAGCGTGCTGGCGCTGACGCACAGCGGCTCGCCGCTGGCCAAGCTGGCCGATGTCTGCGTGTTCTCCGACGTCGAGGAAGACAGCGAGGTCTACACCCCGATGACCTCGCGCATCTGCCACCTGGTGCTGGGCGACGTGCTGGCGGCGGGCGTTGCGCTGGAGCGTGCCGACATTGTCTCTGCCGGCCTGCAGCGCGCCAAGGCCCACCTGCGCGAGCGCCGCATCGCCCAGGCCGAACCCGCCCAGGTCAACGGGGCGCAGGCGGCGCCGCGCGCCAGTAGCGCCGCTCGTGCTGACGGTAAGCCTGCAGCGCGTAAGCGCCGCCCCGCGTCGTGATCTGCACCGCGCCGGTCTCGTCGCTGCGGTAGCGGGCGATCTCGCGCGAGGCGTAGCGCTCCCACACGTCCGCGCGCGGATGCCGGTAGCGGTTGCCGTGGCCGAGCTGGAACAACGCCAGCTCGGGCGCCACCACGGCCAGGAACGACGCGCTCGATGAGGTGCCGCTGCCATGGTGCGGCACCTGCAGGAAGTCCGCGCGCAGGTCTTGCCCCGGCAGGCGCGCCAGCAAGGCGGCCTCATCGCGCCGGCCGATGTCTCCGGTCAGCAAGAGGCTGCGCCCGCTGCCCGCCACCTTCAGTACGCACGAACGCGCATTGCTGTCGAACGCGGCATTGCCTGCCGCCTGCGGCAGCGGATGCAACATCGAAAAGCGTACGCCGTCCCATTCCCACGCCTGCCCCGCCGCGCAGGGACCGACAGCGGGCAATGCCATGCCGGGGGGCAGCACCAGCAGCGGGTGCGCCGCTGGCGCGGCCGTCAGCACTGCCTGCACCGGCAGCGCCGCCATCACGTCGCGCGCGCCGCCGGCATGGTCGGCGTCTTCATGGCTGATCACCAGGCGGTCGAGCGCGCGCACGCCGGCGCCGCGCAGGTAAGGCACGATGACGCGCGCACCGGCGCTGTTGCCCGGCTGCGCCGCGTCGGCGCCCCAGCCATAGGCTGGCCCGGCGTCGTAGAGCAGCACGTGCGAGCGCGTCTCCACCAGGACCGCGGTGCCCTGGCCGATATCGAGCGCGGTGGCGCGGAATTCGCCATGCGCCACCGGCTGCCGCCCGGCCAGCACCATCGGCAACAACAACATGGCGCCGTGCAGGCGCGCACGCAGTCCGCAGCGCATCGGGGCCAGCAACACCAGCGCGCCGGCCAGCGCCAGGGCAACCGCCAGCGGGCCGGCGCGCGCCGCCTGCCAGACCGCCCACGGCGGCGCCGCCATCGCCTCGAGCGCAACCATCAGCCAGTCCAGCAGCAAGTGCGCCGGCGCCAGCAGCCAGCCGGCCGCCGGTGCCGGCAAGGCAGCCGCAAGCAGTGCCAGCGGCGTCACCAGCAGGCTGATCAGCGGAATCGCCACCGCATTCGCCAGCGGGGAGATCACGGAAACCTGCTGGAACAACAGCAGGGTCAGCGGCACCAGGCCGATGGTCACGACCCATTGCGTGCGCGCGGCCTGCGCCAGCGCGTGGCGCGCGCGCTGCCACCGCGACGCTCCGGGCCCGCGGGCGGGCGCCGTGGCGCACAGGAAGATCACGCCCACCGCGCCGAACGAAAGCCAGAACCCCGGCGACAATACCGCCCACGGATCGAGCGCGACCGCCACGAACGCGGCCCAGGCCAGCACCAGCGAGGCCGGCGGCGCGCGTCCGCTCCACAGCGCCAGCGCCGCCACCGCCAGCATCGATACGGTGCGCTGGGCCGGCACCTGCATGCCCGCCAGCAAGCTGTAGGCGAAGGCCGCCAGCACCGCCACCACCAGCGCCGCGCGCCGCGCCGGCCACCACAGCGGCAAGGGCCGGCGCAGCCAGCGCCCCAGGCCGAAGGAATGCCGCCATAGCCAGGCCGCCAGCGTGGAACAGAGACCGGAGATCATGGTGATGTGCAAGCCCGAGATGCTGATCAGGTGGCCGATGCCGGTGCGCGTGAACAAGGTCCAGTCCTGCGGCCGGATGCCGCGCTGGTCGCCCACCACCAGCGCCGCCAGCACGGGCGCAAAGCGGGCGTCGTCGGGCAGGCTGCCGAGCACGTGGTCGCGCACGCGGGCGCGCCAGCGCGCGATCCGCCATTCGAGGCGTTCGCCGACGGCCTCGCGCACGGGCCCGCGCTCGGCGCGGACGTAGCCTGTCGCCCCGAACCCGCCCGCCAGCAGCCAGAATTCGTAGTCGAAGCCGTGCGGATTGGCCAGGCCATGTGGCCGCGTCAGGCGCAGCGCGAAGACCCGCCGCTGGCCGGGCAGCAGGTCGTCCGGCGCATCCTCCCAGCCCAGCACGACGCGCGGCGGCAGCTGCGGCGCGCGCGCCGTCCCCGCAGCCGGCTCGTCAGGTGCGAATTCGAAGCGCTGGCCACGTGCCGCCTGCGCGGGCAGGCCCGCAACCACGCCGCCGACAACCAGGTTGACGCCCTGGAGCTCCGGCGCGAGCCGCTCTTGCAGGCGCGCGTCCGCGCGCCACGCCGACCAGCCGAAGCCGGCCAGCACCGCAACAGGAAGAAGGGCCAGGCGTGACCAGGCCGGATGCCGGTTGCGCAGGAGGATGGCCATGAGCAGCGCCGCCGTGCCCGCCATCGACAGCACGCAGGCGGCCGCGCGGCCCGGCAGCGCGCCTTGCTGTTGCAGCCACCAGCTCCCCGCCACGAAGGCGAGCAGGACCAGGCGCATGCCAGTCTCCGCAGAGATTCACAAGCGCCCGTTTATACGGTCAATGCACGGTGAGGAGCGTGTCAGGAGGAAACCGGAAGGTTGCCGTTTGTGTCGCCAGCCGAGGCCAAAGACGATGCCTCCGGGAACATGACGGCCTCGAACGCCGCCAGGCGCGGCAGCGCCGCCACCGAGTTGCGCCACATTGCCCGCGCCAGCGGCGCGGCGTCGATGCCGCGCAATTCGCCCAGCACCCGGGCCACCCCGACCACCTCGGCAGGCGTGTTGCGCGCCTTGTACTGCTCGCCGAACTGGTCGTCGGAGAGCCAGGCCGGCGCGATGTCGGGCGCGTCAGTCTCCAGCACGATGGCATCGAGCGGCAGCTCCTGCGCCAGGCGCCGGATCTGCTTCGCGCGGCTGAAGGTCAGATTGCCGCCGAAGCCCAGTTTCAGGCCCTGGTCGACAAAACCCTGCGCCTGCTGCGCGCTGCCGTTGAAGGCGTGGGCGATGCCCTGGCGCACGCCGGCGCGACGCAACTGGGCAGCGACCTGGTCCTGCGACTTGCGCACGTGCAGCAGCACCGGCAGCTCGAACTCGCGGGCGATCCTGAGCTGCTCGGCATAGATCCACGTCTGGTGCGCGGCATCGAGCCCCGGCACGAAGAAATCGAGGCCGATCTCGCCGATGCCGACAAAGCGCGGATCGCCGAGCGAGGCCTCCACTTCGCGGCGCAGGGCGTCGAGGTCGGCCTGCCCGGTGCCCGGCGTGTACAAGGGATGGATGCCCAGCGCATAGACGCAGCTGGCATGGCGCCGCGCCAGCGCGCGCACCGCGGCGAAGTTCGACACGGCCACCGCCGGCAGCACGATGCCGCTGACGCCGGCCGCGGCCGCGGCTTCGGTCACGGCCTCGCGGTCGGTGTCGAACTCACTCGCATCGAGATGGCAATGGGTATCGATCCACATGGCGGCTGCGGCGGCGCGGTGAACGGCTCAGCGTTCGCGGTGGAGATGCCCGTCGCGCAGGCGCAGCACGCGGTCGCAGCGGCTGGCGAGGTCGAGGTCATGGGTCACGATCACGAAGCTGGTGCCGAGCGTGCGCGACAGCTCCAGCATCAGGTCGTAGACGCCGCCCGCGGTGTGGTCGTCGAGGTTGCCGGTCGGTTCGTCGGCCAGCACGCAGGCCGGGCTACCCACCAGCGCGCGCGCGATCGCCACGCGCTGACGCTCGCCGCCGGAGAGCTCGCCGGGGCGGTGCTGCGCGCGGTCGCCCAGGCCCACGCGCTCCAGCACGCCCTGCGCGGCCGCGCGCGCCTCGCGTTGCCTGAGACCGCGGATGCGCATCGGCATGGCCACGTTGTCCAGCGCGGTGAATTCGGGCAGCAGGTGGTGGAACTGGTAGATAAAGCCCAGGTCGCGGTTGCGCGCGATATTGCGCTCGCTTTCGCGCAGCGAGGTGAAAGGCTTGCCCTTCAGGGCCACCCTGCCGCTGTCCGGGTTGTCGAGCCCGCCCAGCACATGCAGCAGCGTGCTCTTGCCTGAACCGGATGCGCCGACGATGGCGACCTTCTCGCCGGCGTCGACGTGCACGTCCACGCCCCTGAGCACGGTCACGTCCAGCCCGCCCTGACGGAAGCGCTTGGTCAGGCCTTCGCCCTGCAGCACCGGGGTGCCGGTGGCGGCAGCGACGGGACTGGAGGCGGCATCGCCTTGCGGCGCGTTGCGCAGCATGGTCTCACTCATAGCGCAGCGCCTCCGCCGGGTTGACGCGGGCAGCGCGCCAGCTGGGGTAGAGCGTGGCCAGCGTGGCCAGCACGAAGGAGAGGATGCCGATGGTGGCGATGTCGTTCACGCGGGGGTCCGAAGGCAGTTCGCTGATGAAGTAGATGTCGCGCGGCAGGAACTGCACGTGCAGCAGCCGCTCGATGAAGGGCACGATCACATCGATATTGCAGGCGATCAGGGCACCGCCCGCCACGCCCGCCAGGGTGCCGATGAAGCCGATGGCGACGCCCTGCACGATGAAGATCTTGGTGATCGAACTCGGCTGCGCGCCCATGGTGCGCAGGATGGCGATGTCGGCCTGCTTGTCGGTCACCGTCATCACCAGCGTGGACACCAGGTTGAAGGCCGCCACCGCGATGATCAGCGTCAGGATGATGAACATCATGCGCTTCTCGGTCTGTACCGCGGCGAACCAGTTGCGGTTCTGCTTGGACCAGTCGCGCAGGTAGAGCTCGCCGGAGAGCGTGCCGGCCAGCGCGTCGGCTACCTGCGGCGCGCGCTGCATGTCGGTCAGCTTGAGGCGCACGCCGGTCGGCCCGGTCAGGCGGAACATGGTCTCGGCGTCGTGCAGGTTGATCAGCGCCAGCGCGTTGTCGAACTCGAAATGTCCCGACGAGAAGATGCCGGTCACGGTGAACTGCTTGAGCCGCGGCAGCACGCCGGCCGGCGTGATGGTGCCCTGCGGCACCACCAGCGTCACCTTGTCGCCGACCTGCACGCCCATGGCGTTGGCCAGTTCGTTGCCCAGCGCGATGCCGAATTCGCCGGGCAGCAGGCCATCCATGCTGCCGGCACGGAACTGCTTGCCGATGTCGGAAACCCTGGGCTCCTCGCCCGGCTCGACGCCGCGCAGCAGCACGCCGCGCACCGCGTCCTCGCGGGTCAGCATGGCCTGCGCCGCCACATAGGGCGCCGCGCCGATCACTTCCTTGTTCTGCATGGCCTCGGCGGCGGTCTTCTGCCAGTCCGGTAGCGCGCCGGGGCCGACCACCTCGATATGCGAGAGTACCGACAGCATGCGGTCGCGCACTTCTTTCTGGAAGCCGTTCATGACCGACAACACCACGATCAGCGCCGCCACGCCAAGGGCGATGCCTAGCATGGAGATCATCGAGATGAAGGAAATGAAGGTGTTGCGGCTGGCGCGCTTGCTTGCGCGGGTATATCGCCAGCCGATCTGCCATTCGTACGGAAAGTTCAAGAAGGATCCCTGTCGTTGAGGAGGAACGCCGGCGCCACATTGCCGGCAACATCTGCCATTGTCTGCCACAGCCTGTCCGGACGATATTTCAGCCGCCCGCCAGCCGGAAGTTTACAATCTCGGCCACCATGATGACGCACCTGACCCTGATTGTGCCCTTTTCCGTCCCGCCGGGCGCCGCCACAGAAGCGCACGGCGGCGGCAACAACGCCATGCTCGAGGCGCTCCTGCGGCAGTTGGAGTTGCCGGCGCTGGGAAAGTTGCTTACCCGCGCCAGCCCCGGCCCGCGCGAACGGCACGACGATCCCTTCCTGCGCTCGCTGCCGCACGAGCGATGGCTGGCCGGACGCGCCGGGCTGGATACCGTCCGCGTGCCCAGCGCCCCGTTCATGCGGCTGGCCGACATGGCCGCCGCCGGCACCCCGGGGGCCGACGACGGCCAGGCCTGGGCCTGCCTGCAGCCGGTCCATATCCATGCCGCGCGCGACCACCTGGTGCTGATGAACCCGGTCCACCTGCGCTTGCGCGCCGGCGAGGCGGCTGCCCTGTACGAGGCGGTCTCCGGCCTGCTCCAGGAGTCGGGCATCGCGCTTGAAACGCCCCAGCCGGATCGCTGGTACCTGCCGGAAGCGGCGTTCGGTCCACTGGTCGCGGCCAGCCCCCTGCGCGCCACCGGCCGCAATATCGACGCCTGGATGCAGTCCGGCGAGCGCGCGCGCGACTGGCGCCGGCTCCAGAACGAAATCCAGATGACCTGGCATGACCATCCGGTCAACCAGGCCCGCGAGGCCGCCGGCGAGCAGACCGTGAATTCGGTCTGGCTGCATGGCGGCGGCAAGCTGCAGGCGGTGCCGCGCCTGGCCGACACCGCGCTGACCGATGACGCCTTCCTGCGCGGCCTGGCGCTGGCCGGCGGCGGTGCCTGCCGGCCAGCGCCGCCGCGCTTCGGGGCGATCGACGCCACGCCGGCCCCAGGGCGCACGATGGTGCTGCTGGAGGATGCCGTCGAAGCCCATATCGGCGAGGACTGGGGACTATGGATAGAGCGCATGCATGCGCTCGAAGCCAGCTGGTTCGCGCCGGCACTGGCCGCACTGGAAGACGGCACGCTGCCGGCCCTGACCCTGGTGCTGGCCGGCGACAACCATTACGCCGAATTTACCGTGCGCCGCGCCGACCTGCGCAAGTTCTGGCGCGGCCTGGGCGCGCGCGGCGACTGGCGCGCGTTGCTGTCCGACCTGGCCTACGCCGCCTGATCGCCTCACCCCGTCTCTTGCCTGTCCCTACATGACCCGAATCGCCGTACGATCCTTTTCCGCCGAACACGCCGGCACGCTGGCCAGCGCCGGCCTGCATCCCACGCTGGCCCGCATCCTGTCGGCGCGCGGCGTGCGCGAGCCGGCCGAGCTCGCCACCGAACTGCCCGGCCTGGTACCGCCGGCAGCAATGAAGGGGATCGACCACGCCGCCACCTACCTGGCCGATGCCATCGCCGCCGGCCGCCGCCTGCTGATCGTGGCGGACTACGATTGCGACGGCGCCACCGCCTGCGCGGTGGGCGTGCGCGGCCTGCGCATGCTGGGCGCGCGCATCGACTACATCGTGCCGAACCGCTTCGAGTACGGCTACGGGCTGACCCCGGAGATCGTCGCGCTGGCCGCGCAGCAGAAGCCCGACGTGATCGTCACGGTGGACAACGGCATCGCCAGCGTGGACGGCGTGGCCGCGGCCAATGCCCTCGGCATCGACGTGGTGGTGACCGATCACCACCTCCCCGGCGACCAGCTGCCGGCGGCAGCGGTCATCGTCAACCCGAACCAGCCTGGCTGTGAATTCCCCAGCAAGAACCTGGCCGGCGTGGGCGTGATGTTCTATGTGCTGCTGGCGCTACGTGCGGAACTGCGCCGCCGCGGCGTGTTCGATGCCCAGACCCAGCCGCGCCTCGACGCCCTGCTCGACCTGGTCGCGCTGGGCACCGTGGCCGACGTGGTCAAGCTCGACGGCAACAACCGCATCCTGGTGGCGCAAGGCCTCAAGCGCATGCGCGCCGGGCGCATGCACGCCGGCGTGGCCGCCCTGTTCCGCGCCGCCGGGCGCGAGGCGGCGCGCGCCAATACCTTCGACCTGGGTTTCGGCGTGGGCCCGCGCCTGAACGCCGCCGGGCGGCTGGCCGACATGTCGCTCGGCATCGAGTGCCTGCTGACCGACGACGCCAACCGCGCCTGGGAGATCGCCCAGGAACTCGACGGCATGAACCGCGAGCGCCGCGACATCGAGGCCGGCATGCAGCAAGAAGCGCTGCAGATCCTGGAAGGCCCGCTGGGCGCGCTGGACCCCGCGGCGCGCTTTACCGTCAGCGTGTTCAACGACACCTGGCACCAGGGCGTGATCGGCATCGTGGCCTCGCGACTCAAGGAGAAATACCATCGGCCGACGATCACCTTCGCCCCGGGCGACGAGGACACCATCAAGGGCTCGGGCCGCTCGATCCCGGGCTTCCACCTGCGCGACGCGCTGGACCTGGTGTCCAAGCGCCACCCCGGCCTGCTGGTCAAGTTCGGCGGCCATGCCATGGCGGCCGGCCTGACGCTGCGCGCCGACACCTTCGGGCAGTTCATGGAAGCGTTCGAAGCGGTGGGGCGCGAATGGCTCAGCGATGAGCAGCTGGCACGCGTGATCGAGACCGACGGCGATATCGAGGATGGCTGCTTCAGCCCGGAATTCGTCGCGCTGCTCGAGCAGCAGGTGTGGGGCCAGGGCTTCCCGGCGCCGACCTTCTGCGGCGAGTTCGACGTGCTGCGCCAGAGCGTGCTCAAGGGCAAGCACCTCAAGCTGCAGCTCGGGCGCGGCAGCCAGCGCTTCGATGCAATCTGGTTCAACCACGCCGACTCGCTCGGCGCCAGCGCGCTGGTGGCCTACCGCCTGGACAACAATACCTTCAATGGCGTCACCCGCGTGCAGATGGTCATCGAGCACGCGCAGTAGCGCACGCCTTAGCCGCCGTCCCGCGCCTCGGCCCCGCCCCTCAGCCCCGCGCGGGCAGCAGGCCCGCCGGGTCGACCGGCTTGCCGTTGTTGCGCACCTCGAAGTGCAGTTCGCGCTCGGCGACCCCCATGCGGCCAACCTCCTGCCCGCCGGATACCTGCGAGCCCTCGCTGACCGTGGGCTTGTCCAGGTTGCCATAGACCGTCAGCCAGTTGTCGTCGTGCTTGATGATCACCAGCATGCCGTAGCCGCGCAGGTTGCCCACATGGATGGCCTTGCCCGCGGCGGCGGCGCGCACCGCGCCGCCGGGCGCCGTGTTGATGCTCAGGCCCTTGCTGGCGGGTGGCCCGAAATTCGCCGTGACGCGGCCCTCTGCCGGCCATTGCAGGCGGATGCCGGTGGCCGGCGCGCGCGCCGGCGGGCCGTTGTCCACGCGCGGGGTGTCGCCCACGGCCACCGGCCCGTTGCCGGAACCCGCGGAACCCGCGCTGGCCGTGGCACCGGCGGGCGGCCGGATGCGCAGCAATTGCCCGACTTCGATGCGCTCGGCGCTGGGCAGCTGGTTCCAGCGCGCCAGGTCGCGCACCGAGCGCTTGTGGCGGCGCGCCACGCTGTACAGGGTGTCGCCGCTCTGCACACGGTAGTAGCCGTCCGGCGCGGGCTCGCTGGCCAGGGTGCCGCAACCGGCCGCAAGGCACGCGGCGGCCGCTGCTGCCAACAGGCCGAGCGCGCGGCGGCGGGTGTGGGTGGTCTCGTGATTGCTTGGCTTCATGCGTGCTTATCGTCCATCCTTGTCCATGTCTGAACAGTTGATTGGCGGTTGTCCAGCGGCTTGCTGGAAGGCGCTTCCGAAGACCCCGGCGGCGCGGCGCCGGCCCGCGCCCGGTGCAGGTCTGCCATGACGCACCTAGCCAGTGTAGACCGCAACTGTAGACCGTTCGGCAAGCGAACCGTTCGAAATCGTGCCGGAAGTGCCATCGCAGCGCGCGGCGAGACCCCCCGATCCGCTATAATTCAAGGTTTTGAAAGCGCAGGAACATCATGGAAGCAGAACGCCTCAACGCCATCTCCGGTGCCATCTCCGATCTCCGTTCGCGAACGGAAGATCTACGGGGGTATCTTTGACTACGATGTCAAAGTAGGACGACTCGACGAAGTCAACGGCGAACTCGAGGATCCCGCGGTCTGGAACAACCCCAAGAAGGCCCAGGATCTCGGCAAGGAAAAGAAGATGCTGGAGGGCGTGGTCGGCGTCCTCGGCAAGCTCACGGACGATCTGGCCGGCGCCGAGGAGCTGTTCGAGCTCGCGCGCGAGGAAGCCGACGACGACACGCTCGAAGCCATCGAGACCGACGTCAAGGGCTTCGAGGCCATCGTCGCGGACATGGAATTTCGCCGCATGTTTGCCGGCGAGATGGACCAGGCCAACGCGTTCATCGACATCCAGGCCGGCGCCGGCGGCACCGAAGCCTGCGACTGGGCCTCGATGCTGCTGCGCCAGTACCTGAAGTACTGCGAGCGCAAGGGCTTCAAGGCCGAAGTGCTGGAAGAATCCGAAGGCGACGTGGCCGGCATCAAGAGCGCCACCATCAAGATCGAGGGCGAATACGCGTTCGGTTACCTGCGTACGGAAACCGGCGTGCACCGGCTGGTGCGCAAGTCGCCGTTCGACTCGTCGGGCGGCCGGCATACCTCGTTCTCGTCGGTGTTCGTCTACCCCGAGGTGGATGACTCGTTCGAAGTCGAGATCAACCCGGCGGACCTGCGCGTGGATACCTACCGCGCGTCGGGCGCCGGCGGCCAGCACATCAACAAGACCGATTCGGCCGTGCGGATCACGCACATCCCGAGCGGTATCGTCGTGCAGTGCCAGAACGATCGTTCGCAGCACCGCAACCGCGCCGAGGCCATGTCGATGCTGAAGTCGCGCCTGTACGAGCACGAGATGCGCAAGCGCCAGGCCGAAGCCGACAAGCTCGAAGCGGGCAAGACCGATGTGGGCTGGGGCCACCAGATCCGCTCCTACGTACTGGACCAGAGCCGCATCAAGGATCTGCGCACCAACGTGGAAATGTCCAACACGCAAAAGGTGCTGGACGGCGACCTGGACCCGTTCATCGAGGCCAGCCTGAAGCAAGGCCTGTAACACGCCCCGCCGCCCCGCCGCCAGATGGCGGCGGGCGCGCGAATCAACTGCCGGACAATACCGACCATGACCGCAGCATCGACCGCAGCAACGCACCTGATCATCATCACCGGCACGTCACGCGGGCTCGGTGCCGCGCTGACGCGAGCCCTGCTCAAGCCGGGCAACCGCCTGGTCTGCGTGGCGCGCAGCCGCAACCCCGAGCTGGAGCAGGCCGCCGCGGCCAGCGGCGTCAGGGTGGCCTGGCACCTGCAGGACCTGTCGCAGGCGGGCCCCGCGGCAAGCTGGCTGGGCAGCGTGCTCGATGCCGTCGACGAGGCGCCCGCCAGCGCCACGCTGATCCTCAACGCGGGCGTGATCGAACCGATCGGCCCGGTTGCCGGCCTGCACGAAGCCACGCTGGTGCCGCACCTGCTCACCAACCTGGCCACGCCGATGACCATGACCGCGGCCTTCCTGGCGCGCACCGAACGCTTCGGCTGCCCGCGCAAGGTGCTGGCGATCTCGTCCGGCGCGGCGCGCCGCCCGGTCGAGGGCTGGGCCGCCTACTGCGCCGGCAAGGCGGGCCTGGACATGTTCGTGCGCTCGGTCAACGCCGAGTACGCGCAGGCGCCGGCCGAACGCAGCGTGCGCGCGGTGGCGCTGGCGCCGGGCGTGGTCGATACCGGCATGCAGGCCACCATCCGCGGCGCCGATTTCGCGCAGGTGCAGCGTTTCCGCGACCTCAAGGACAACGACCAGCTCGCCTCGGCCGAGGACACCGCACACCGCATCGCGGCCTACCTGGATCGGCCCGACTTCGGCAGCACCGAGCTCGACGACATCCGCAATACCTGACATGCGCGCGGACCGCCGCGCGACTCACCAAGACATCATGACCGACTCCAACCGCGCTCCCGCCGAGGCCAACGCCCCCGCCGCAGCCGACGAAAACAAGATCATCGCGGAACGGCGCGAGAAGCTGCAGGCCCTGCGCCAGCAAGGCGTGGCCTTCCCCAACGATTTCCGCCCGACCCACCAGTCCGCCGCGCTGCACGCGCAGTACGGCGAAACCGACCAGGCCGCGCTCGAAGCGGCTCCGGCCGAGGTCGCCATCGCCGGGCGCATGATGCTCAAGCGCGTGATGGGCAAGGCCAGCTTCGCCACCGTGCAGGACGGCGCGGGCCGCATCCAGTTCTATATCAGCCGCGACGCCATCGGCGAAGACGTCTATGCCGCCTTCAAGAAGTGGGACCTGGGCGATATCGTCGCCGCGCGCGGCACGCTGATGAAGACCAAGACCGGCGAACTGTCGGTGGCCGTCACCGAGCTGCGCCTGCTGTCCAAGAGCCTGCGCCCGCTGCCCGGCGACTTCTACGGCCTGGCCGACCAGGAGCTGAAATACCGCCAGCGCTATGTGGACCTGATCGTGTCGCCGGAAACGCGCGCCACCTTCCGGGCCCGCACGCAGGCCATCGCCTCGCTGCGCCGGCACATGGCCGAAGCCGACTTCATGGAAGTCGAGACGCCGATGCTCCACCCGATCCCGGGCGGCGCCACGGCCAAGCCCTTCATCACCCATCACAACGCGCTGGACATGCAGATGTTCCTGCGCATCGCGCCCGAGCTGTATCTGAAGCGCCTGGTGGTGGGCGGTTTCGAGCGCGTGTTCGAGATCAACCGCAATTTCCGCAACGAGGGGGTGAGCCCGCGCCACAACCCTGAGTTCACCATGATGGAGTTCTACGCCGCGTACACCGATTACCGCTGGCTGATGGATTTCACCGAGAACCTGATCCGCCAGGCCGCCATCGACGCGCGCGGCAGCGCCACCGTGACCTACCAGGGCCGCGAGCTGGACCTGTCCAAGCCCTTCCATCGCCTCACCATCTGCCAGGCGATCCAGAAATTCGCGCCGCAATACACCGATGCGCAACTGGCCGACACGGAATTCCTGCGCACCGAGCTGAAGAAGTTCGGCGTCAACACCAATGCGCCGCAGTTCCTCAACGCGGGCCTGGGCACGCTGCAACTGGTGCTGTTCGAGGAAACCGCCGAAAGCCAGCTGTGGGAGCCGACCTTCATCATCGACTACCCGGTGGAAGTCTCGCCGCTGGCGCGCGCGTCGGACACCATGCCCGGCATCACCGAGCGTTTCGAGCTGTTCATCACCGGCCGCGAGATCGCCAACGGTTTCTCGGAGCTGAACGACGCCGAAGACCAGGCCGAGCGTTTCCGCAAGCAGGTCGACCAGAAGGATGCCGGCGACGAGGAAGCCATGTACTTCGACGCCGACTACATCCGCGCACTGGAATATGGCATGCCCCCGACGGGCGGCTGCGGCATCGGCATCGACCGCCTGGTGATGCTGCTGACCGACAGTCCCAATATCCGCGACGTCATTTTGTTCCCGCATCTGCGCCGCGAGGACTGAACGGCGCCAGCGCTTCCCGCGCCAAAGGGAAGCCGGCGCCAGGCAAGAAGCCCCACCTTTGCGGTGGGGCTTTTTTGTTTTTGCGGCCCGATTGTTACAACCGGTCGCATCGACGCACACCGAAATGGCAGCTAAAGCACTGATTTACAAGAGAATTAATACCTACACAAACTTACAAAATCAAACGGATAACGGCGGCGGAATCGGCCAAACTCGGACCTGGAATCATCGATGCGTAGTGCGTTTGTGCTGACCGCATAAGGAAAACAAAATGCCCAATCCGACACCAAACCCGTCGACGCAGAACACGGCCAATACACCTGCCGCCATGCCGGCCACCGCCCTGCCCGCCCAGCGCCGCCTGCACCCGCTGCTGGGCGCCGCCGCGGTGGCGATCGTCGTCGCCAGCCTGACGGCGGTCGCGGCGATGACGGGCTTGCTGCCCGTCAGCAAGGCCACCCAGGACGCACCGCAATCCCTGACCGCACCGATCGCGGCCCAGAATGCGGCAGCCAGCCAGCAGCAGGCGACGCCGGGCAGCACCACGCGTCCGCCCGAGGCGATGAATCCCGCACTGGCGCAGGCTGCTGACGTGCCCGTCGCGCAGCCGTCCGCGGCCCGCCCGGCACCGCAACGCGCCGCACGGGCGGACACCGGCTACGGCCCCGAGCCCGCCCGCGCCGAAAACGCCGGGGCCCAGCCTCAGCGCCAGCCGGCGCAAGGCGGCGCATCCCTTGGCCGCGTGGTGGCCATCACGCCGATCGAGACCGCCAAGCCCGCCAGCGGGCTGGGCGCGGTCGGCGGCGCCGTGGTCGGCGGTCTGCTGGGCAACCAGATCGGCAAGGGCAACGGCCGCATCCTGGGCACGGTGGCAGGCGCGGTGGGCGGGGGCTTCGCCGGCAACCAGATCGAGAAGAGCGTGCGCAAGGACACCAGCTACCAGGTCCGCGTGCAGATGGACAACGGCACGCACCGTACCTTTACCTATCACGCCGCGCCGGACTTCGAGGTGGGCGAACGCGTGCGGCTGCAGGATGGCGGCCTGGTGGCCGCCTGAGGCGGCGCGCCAGCGCCCCCTTCGCAACCTCGGCGAGCACTGGTTTGCGATCTTCACCATGGCATTGCCGCGCAGCCATGGCTGGGGCGCGGCTTCTTCCGCGACAAGCTGACGCTGCGTGGGGGACTGGGGCCGTATTTCGCCATCGACGTGAACAGCGCGCCGGGCAATGGCGGCAGCGATGGCAGGAATGTGGCGACGCTGCTGACCTTGTCGGCCAGCTACCGGCGCGAGGAGCGCCGGCTGGCCAGCCTGTCGTGGAACCGCACGATGACAGGCCATGACCGCGATACCGGCGTGTTACCGGGGCGGCGCATCGGCTACCGCTTCTGAGAAGCGGTAGCGCGGGTGGCGCGGGGCACGGCGCCGCGCCACCCGGCGTGGCTTATTCCGCCTCTTCGATCCAGGCGGCCTGGATGGCTTCCAGGATCTTCTCGCCGGAGCGCTCCGGGACGTCGGCAAAGCCGTCGAGCTCGAGGACCCAGCGGTGCAGGTCGGTGAAACGGATCGTGGCAGGATCGATATCGGGGTACTTGTCGTACAGCGCGGCCGCGATATCGTAGGTGTCGGTCCACTTCATTGGCATTCTCTCCGGTCAGGTCGTCAGGGCAACAGGCGCGCGATGCTCAGCGCTCAGTGCTCTTCCTTGGCATGGTTGATCGTGTACTTCGGAATCTGGACGGTGAGGTCGTCTTCCGCGACCAGCGCCTGGCAGGAAAGCCGCGAGTTGGGCTCGAGGCCCCAGGCCTTGTCGAGCAGGTCTTCTTCTTTCTCTTCCGCTTCCTCGAGCGAATTGAAGCCCTCGCGCACCACCACGTGGCAGGTCGTGCAGGCGCACGATTTTTCGCAGGCGTGCTCGATCTCGATGCCGTTGCTGAGCAAGGCATCGCAGATGCTGGTGCCCGTCTTGGCTTCGAACACGGCGCCCTCGGGGCAGAGTTCGACGTGAGGCAATACGATGATCTGTGGCATGGGTTGTCCTGGGTAGAGATACGGTGCGACGGCCTCGGGGATCAGCCCAGGTCCTGCACCTTGCGGCCCGCCAGCGCGCTCTTGATCGAGCGGTCCATGCGGCGGGCGGCGAATTCGTCGGTGCCGTGGGAGAGCGCTTCCACGGCCGCCTTGATGGCGTGGTGGTCTTCGCCGGCGGCAATGTCGCTGACCGCGAGGATGAGCCGCTCCACGGCGGCGCGTTCCTCGGCGGAGAGCAGGTCGCCGTCGGTCTCCAGCGCGCGGCTGGTAGCCTCGACCAGGCGCGCGGCATCGACGCGCTCCTCGGCCAGGGCCCGGCTCTGCATGTCGTGCTCGGCCTCGCGGAAGCTGTCCTGCAGCATGCGCGCGATCTCGTCATCGGCCAGGCCGTAGGACGGCTTGACGGTGATGGTCGCCTCCACGCCGGAGTGTGTTTCGCGCGCGAAGACCGAAAGCAGCCCGTCGGCGTCGACCTGGTAGGTCACGCGGATGCGCGCCGCGCCGGCCACCATCGGCGGAATGCCGCGCAACTCGAAGCGCGCCAGCGAGCGGCAGTCGGCCGCCAGTTCGCGCTCGCCCTGCAACACATGGATGGCCATGGCCGTCTGGCCATCCTTGAAGGTGGTGAATTCCTGCGCGCGCGCCACCGGAATCGTGCTGTTGCGCGCGATGATCTTCTCGACCAGGCCGCCCATCGTTTCCACGCCCAGCGAGAGCGGGATCACGTCGAGCAGCAGCCAGTCCTCGCCGGGCGCGCCGTTGCCGGCCAGCAGGTTGGCCTGCATGGCCGCGCCCAGCGCCACCACCCGGTCCGGGTCGAGGTTGGTCAGCGGCGGCTGGGCGAAGAAATCGCCAACCGCCTTGCGGATTGACGGCATGCGGGTAGCGCCGCCGACCAGCACCACGCCCTTGACTTCGTCGACCGCCACGCCGGCATCGCGCAGTGCCTTGCGCACCGGCGCCAGGGTCTTCTGCACCAGCGGTGCGGTCATCTCGACGAAGGCGGCCGCCGACAGCGTCAGGTGCACGATCTCGCCGCTGTTGAGCACCGCGTCGATCACGGTGGCATCGGCTGCCGACAGCGCTTCCTTGGCGGCGCGCGCGCGCACCATCAGCAGGCGCATGTCTTCGGCCGAGAGCGGCTGCAGGCTGGCCTGCTCGACGATCCAGCACATCAGGCGCTGGTCGAAGTCGTCGCCGCCGAGCGCGGAGTCGCCACCCGTGGCCATGACCTCGAACACACCCTTGGTGAGCTTGAGGATGGAGATGTCGAAGGTGCCGCCGCCGAGGTCATACACCGCGTAGATGCCTTCGGAGGCATTGTCCAGGCCGTAGGCAATGGCGGCGGCGGTCGGCTCGTTGAGCAGGCGCAGCACTTCCAGGCCGGCCAGTTGCGCGGCATCCTTGGTTGCCTGGCGCTGGGCGTCGTCGAAGTACGCGGGCACCGTGATCACGGCGCCGACCAGTTCGTCGCCAAGGGAATCCTCGGCGCGCTGGCGCAGCGTGGCCAGGATCTCAGCCGACACTTCCACCGGGCTCTTCACGCCGGCCACGGTCTTGATCTGCACCATGCCTGGCGCGTCGACGAAATCGTAGGGGCTGTGCTCGATGTGAGCCACGTCGCGCAGGCCGCGGCCCATGAAGCGCTTGACCGAGATGATGGTGTTCTTGGGATCGTGCACCGCCTCGTCCTGCGCGCGGTAGCCGATCTGCGTGCCCTTGTTGGGCAGGTAGCGCACCACGGACGGCAGCAGCGCGCGGCCGCTGTCGTCGCTCAGGACTTCGGGAATGCTGTTGCGAACCGCCGCCACCAGGGAATTGGTGGTGCCGAGGTCGATGCCGACCGCGAGCCGCTTCTGGTGGGGCGCCGGCGACATGCCGGGTTCGGAGATCTGGAGCAGTGCCATGATGAATCTTCTTTATTCGTGCGGTTGCAGGCAGGGCTGCTTAAGCAGTCCCGCCCGCGCCGGGGCGCCATTGTGGCATGGCCGAAGCGAACTTGCCCGGAGGCAGGCTAGTCTTCCAGGCGGTCGATCGCTTCGCTGGTGTCGTGTTCGATCTTTTCGATAAACATCAATTGCCTGGCCGCGCTGCCGGCACCCGCATCGTCGCCGGCATCCAGCAACGCGCCGAGCGCCGCATGGCGCTCGCGCTTTTCGCCGCGCAGTTCGCGCAGCAGCGCATCGAGGCGTGCGATGTCCTTGTCGCCCACCGCATCCTGCAGCGCTTCGCGCCATTCCATCTGCTGCATCAGGAAGGTGGGCGCCATGGCGGTATTGCTTTCGGCCTGGATATCCACCCCGCGCAACGACAGCAGGTAGATCGCGCGCTTGAGCGGCTGGCGCAGCGTGCGGTAAGCCTCGTTGGCGTGCGCGGCCCACTGCATGGCCACGCGGCGCTCGGCGTCGCCGGCGTTGGCGAAACGGTCCGGGTGCGCCTGCGACTGCACCGTACGGTAGGCCGCATCGAGCGCCGCTTCGTCGACCGTGTAGCTGGCCGGCAGGCCGAACAGCGCGAAATAATCGTCTTTCAACACCTTCCCCAACAAAAAAGAGCGGCTGCGCCGCCCCCTTGAACATCTTTTGCCGACATGGCCAGCCGTGCGGCGCGCCGCTCAGGCAGCCGCCCAGTCGGCGGGCGGCTCGCCACGGTCGCACTTGAGGCAATTCACGACCTCGCCGATCCGCGCGGCGCGCCCGTGCGCCGTCTGGGTCCAGGGCCGCATCTGCCAGGGCGGATCATGGCGCATATGCTGGCCATGGCCGCAATCGAGTTCGGCCACCCAGTGGCTTTCCTCGTCCTGGTGAAACCCCACGATGCCGCGCTTCATCGCAATCCGCCGTGCGACTCGCTCAGACCCGGAACGACTCTCCGCAGCCGCACTCGTCCTTGACGTTGGGGTTGTTGAAGCGGAACCCCTCGTTCAGGCCTTCGCGCGCGAAGTCGAGTTCGGTGCCGTCGATATACGGCAGGCTCTTGGGATCGACGATCACCTTGATGCCGTGCGACTCGAACACGCTGTCTTCCGGCAACAGGTCATCGACGTATTCCAGCTTATAGGCCAGGCCCGAGCAGCCGGTGGTCTTGACGCCCAGGCGCAGGCCAACGCCCTTGCCGCGGCGGTCCAGGTAGCGCGCCACATGCTTGGCGGCCTTCTCGGTAAGCGTGATCATCGCTGCGTCATCCCTTGCGTTGAACTCAGGCGGCCTTCTGTTCGGCTGCGCCTTCGTGCTTCTTCTTGTAGTCCTCGACCGCCGCCTTGATGGCGTCCTCGGCCAGGATCGAGCAGTGGATCTTCACCGGCGGCAGCGCCAGTTCTTCGGCGATGTGCGTGTTCTTGATTTCCAGCGCCTGATCAACGGTCTTGCCCTTGACCCACTCGGTCACGAGCGAGGACGAGGCGATGGCCGAGCCGCAGCCATAGGTCTTGAACTTGGCGTCTTCGATCACGCCGGCTTCGTTGACCTTGATCTGCAGCTTCATCACATCGCCACAAGCCGGCGCGCCGACCATGCCGGTGCCCACGGCGTCGTCGTTCTTGTCGAACGAGCCAACGTTGCGGGGGTTTTCATAGTGGTCGAGAACCTTGGTGCTGTATGACATTTTGGCTACCTCTTGGCGTATTTATGGGGTCTTGCGGGGGCCTCGGCGCTTAGTGCGCGGCCCACTGGATGGAATTCAGGTCCACGCCGTCCTTGAACATTTCCCACAGCGGCGACAGGTCGCGCAGCTTGGCGATCTTGCCCTTGAGCAGTTCGACGGTGTAGTCGACTTCTTCCTCGGTGGTGAAGCGGCCCACCGTGAAGCGGATCGAGCTGTGCGCGAGTTCGTCGTTGCGGCCCAGGGCGCGCAGCACGTACGACGGCTCCAGCGAAGCCGAGGTGCAGGCCGAGCCCGACGACACGGC
The DNA here is from genome assembly GCF_056396525.1 of Cupriavidus sp. 05T41. Taxonomy (NCBI): domain Bacteria; kingdom Pseudomonadati; phylum Pseudomonadota; class Betaproteobacteria; order Burkholderiales; family Burkholderiaceae; genus Cupriavidus; species Cupriavidus sp. 05T41. The sequence continues at coordinate 43,424 of NZ_JBFTLQ010000017.1, read as the reverse complement.
CACGTCCTTGATCGCCATGATCAGGGATTCGCCTTCGACGAAGTTGAAGCTGACGTTGAGGTTGTGCGGCACACGCTGTTCCATGTCGCCGTTCAGGTAGACCTCTTCCATGCCCGACAGGCCGCGCCACAGGCGGTCGCGCAGCATGCGGATGCGTTCGTTCTCGGTGGCCATTTCCTCGCGGGCGATGCGGAAGGCTTCGCCCATGCCGACGATCTGGTGCGTGGCCAGGGTGCCCGAGCGCATGCCGCGCTCATGGCCGCCGCCGTGCATCTGCGCTTCCAGGCGCACGCGCGGCTTGCGGCGCACGTACAGCGCGCCGACGCCCTTGGGGCCGTAGGTCTTGTGCGCCGAGAACGACATCAGGTCGCATTTCAGCGTGTTCAGGTCGATGGCGACCTTGCCGGTGGCCTGGGCCGCATCGCAATGGAAGATGATGCCCTTGGCGCGGCAGATCTCGCCGATCTGCCCGACGTCCTGGATCACGCCGATCTCGTTGTTGACCAGCATCACCGAAACCAGGATGGTGTCCGGGCGGATCGCCGCCTTGAGCACGTCCATGTCGATCAGGCCGTCGTCCTTCACGTCGAGATAGGTCACCTCGAAGCCCTGGCGCTCCAGCTCGCGGGTGGTGTCGAGCACGGCCTTGTGCTCGGTCTTGACCGTGATGATGTGCTTGCCCTTGCCGGCATAGAAATTGGCGGCGCCCTTGATGGCCAGGTTGTTCGATTCGGTCGCGCCCGAAGTCCACACGATCTCGCGCGGATCGGCGCCCACCAGCGCGGCCACCTGCTCGCGCGCCGCTTCCACCGCGCGCTCGGCATCCCAGCCGTAGGCGTGGCTGCGCGAAGCCGGATTGCCGAACTGCTCGCGCAGGTACGGAATCATCTTGTCCGCCACGCGCGGGTCCACCGGGGTGGTGGCCGAGTAATCCATGTAGATGGGGAAATGTGGGGTGCTCATCGTTATGACTGCCTTTATTAGGGACCGCTAATACTGAGGTTGCTCCGGGGACCGCCTGCCTGTCCTATGACTGCGCCAGGCTGAAGACCGAGTTCACCACCCGCGGGCGCGCGGGTTTTTCCTTTTCGGCGCCGGCACGCGGTGCGGACACTGCCAGCGCGGCAGGCTCCTCGCGCATGTCGTGCAGCACCGTCGGGCACTTGGCGCGCTGCTGGTCGACCAGGTTCTTGAGGGAGACGGAATCGAGATACTCGACCATTTTCTGGTTGAGCGTGGCCCACAGCTCGTGGGTCATGCAGCGCCCGCTTCCTTCATCTCCGTTACAATTGCCCTTTCCGCCGCACTGCGTGGCGTCGAGTGGCTCGTCGACCGCGATGATGATGTCGGCAACCGTGACGTCCTCGGCCTTGCGCGCGAGGCTGTAGCCGCCGCCCGGGCCGCGCACGCTTTCGACGATCTCGTGACGGCGCAACTTGCCGAACAGCTGCTCGAGGTAGGAGAGGGAGATTTTCTGGCGCTGGCTGATACCGGCCAGCGTAACGGGCCCTTGATCCTGGCGCATGGCCAGGTCAATCATGGCGGTTACCGCGAAGCGGCCTTTGGTAGTCAGTCTCATGATGCAGGGGAATACTTGATCATTTTGGTCGAGTATAAAAGATCCCGACTAATTCAGTCAAGTACCCCTGCCGCATTGCATCAAGCGCGCTCCCCACCCGCCTGCGCGGCGGCGTCTGGCCCGCGCGGCGGCACCATCAGCGCCCAGGGCTGTTTCAGGATGCGCTGCCGCACGATCGCGCTCAGCCCGCGGCGCCCAGGCCTTTGCTGCGCAGCAGGGCGATGACGCCGTCGCAGGCATCCTCGACATAGTCGAGCACGCGTTCGAAGCCGTCGCCCTCCCCGTAATAGGGATCCGGCACTTCGTCGGCATCGTGCCGCGTGGCAAAGCTCATCAGCAGGAGCAGCCTGTCGCGGCTGGCCGGCGGGCAGATGGCGCTGAGCGCCTGCAGGTTGTCCCAGTCCATGGCCAGGACCAGATCGAAGCGGGCGAAATCGGCCGCCACGGCCTGCCGTGCCCGCTGCGCGGAAAGATCGTAGCCGCGGGCCAGCGCATGGCGCTGCGCGCGCGCGTCCGGCGCGCGGCCGATGTGATAGCCGTGGGTACCCGCCGAATCCAGTTCGACCTGGGCGGCCATGCCGGCGGCCTGCAATTTGGCGCGCAGCACGCCCTCGGCTGTCGGCGAGCGGCAGATATTACCCATGCAGCACATGAGAATCGCGAATGTCTTCATCGGAATCCTGGGTTCGGCGCCATCGGTCGGCGCCAGGGCAAGGACGCGCACCGGGAGAGTGGCAAGCCCGCTCCGGGACACGTACAAGGGCGGATTTTACCGCCCTGCAAGGTGCGCACTGGCGGGAGGCACAAACGAGTGCCGGGGGGCGATGAACCGCAAAAAAGGTGACGTAAAGGTTTCGTGCCACGCATAATGCCGACGGTGAACAGTCTGCTCAGTCCCCTTCTTCTCTGCGGCGCACTCTCGTGCGCAAGCCTTGCGCTTGCCGCCGAGCCATCTTCCAACCCCGCCAGCGACGCGGGCTGCGCGAACTTGCTCGCCGTCGTCCTGCGCAGCCTGGAAGAAGAGTTCGGCGCGGCCTGCCCGGCTCCCGCCTCGATTCCGGCCGCCGCCACCGCTTGCACTGCGCAGCGCGAGCCGCTTGGCGCGATCGTGGATTTCATCAGCACGCGTCGTGCGGCGCAAGCCGACGCGTGCGAGACACTGCTGGAAGTCAACAAGCGGCTGCGCTCCCTGCCACCGAAGAACTAGCACTAGGCGCCCGCCGCGCAGGCAAGCCCCCTTCCGGACTCAGGGCAACTTGGCTGCCAGCACGTCCAGCTTCTCGATCGAAGGCGGCTTGGCGAACAGGTCCGGCGCCTTGGCCATCAGGGCCGCGGCAACCTTGCCGGAGAGATGTGCCTGGCGGCCGGCCTCGTCCGGGAAGGCGTCGAAGATCCCGTACATGGATGGTCCGAGCCTGAGCGCGAACCAGGCCGTGGTGCCGGTTTCCTCCTGCACCAGCGGCAAGCCGCCAAGCAGGAATTCCTCGACTTCCTTTTCCTTGCCGGGCTTCGCATGCAGCGGAACCCACAGCGCGAACTTGACCATGAGGCACCTCCTCATCACCGTGCGGGATTCCAACTATAGACCGTAACGGAAGGGCCTGGCGGGTTCCCCCCCGGCCTCAGGAGGCGGCCGCGGCAGGCGGCAGGTGCTCGCCGTCGCCGCTGGCGCCAAACACCTGGCGCTTGAGCTTGGCCAACTGGTCGCGCACCTGGCCGGCCTTCTCGAACTCGAGGTTCTTGGCATGCTCGAACATGAGCTTTTCGAGCCGCTTGATCTCCTTCGAAACCTGCTTCTCGGTCATGTCCTCGTACCTTGCGCGCTCCTCGGCGGCCAGCAGTTCGGCCTTGACCTCGCCCGGATCATAGACGCCGTCGATGATGTCCTTGATGCGCTTGACCACGCCGCGCGGCACGATGCCGTTGGCCTCGTTGAAGGCGATCTGCCTGGCGCGCCGGCGCTCGGTCTCGCCGATCGCGCGCTTCATCGAATCGGTCATGCGGTCGGCATACAGGATTGCAGTGCCGTTGACGTTGCGCGCGGCGCGGCCGATGGTCTGGATCAGCGAGCGCTCGGCGCGCAGGAAGCCTTCCTTGTCGGCATCGAGGATCGCCACCAGCGACACCTCGGGAATATCCAGGCCTTCGCGCAGCAGGTTGATGCCGACCAGCACGTCGAAGGTGCCCAGGCGCAGGTCGCGGATGATTTCGACCCGCTCCACGGTATCGATGTCCGAATGCAGGTAGCGCACCTTGACGCCGTTTTCCGTCAGGAACTCGGTGAGCTGCTCCGACATGCGCTTGGTCAGCGTGGTCACCAGCACGCGCTCGCCGAGCGCGACCTTGGCATGGATCTCGGACAGCAGGTCGTCCACCTGCGTGGTGGCCGGGCGCACGTGGATGATCGGATCGACCAGGCCGGTCGGCCTCACCACCTGCTCCACCACCTGGCCCGCGTGCTCGTTCTCGTAGTTGGCCGGCGTGGCCGAGACAAACATCACCTGGCGCATCTTGCGCTCGAACTCCTCGAACTTGAGCGGGCGGTTGTCCAGCGCGGACGGCAGGCGGAAGCCGTATTCCACCAGCGTGGTCTTGCGCGCCTTGTCGCCGTTGTACATGCCGTTGAACTGGCCGATCAGCACGTGCGACTCGTCCAGGAACATCAGCGCGTCCGGCGGCAGGTAGTCGACCAGCGTCGGCGGCGGCTCGCCGGGCTTGGCGCCCGACAGGTGCCGCGAGTAGTTCTCGATGCCCTTGCAGAAGCCCAGCTCGGTGAGCATTTCCAGATCGAAGCGCGAGCGCTGCTCGAGCCGCTGCGCCTCCACCAGCCGGTTCTCCTTGTAGAAGAAATCCAGGCGTTCGCGCAGCTCGACCTTGATGTCCTCTATGGCACGCAACACGGTTTCGCGCGGCGTCACGTAGTGGCTCGACGGATAGACGGTAAAGCGCGGGATCTTCTGGCGCACGCGCCCGGTGAGCGGATCGAAGAACAGCAGCGAGTCGATCTCGTCGTCGAACATGTCGACGCGCACCGCCAGTTCGGCATGCTCGGCCGGGAAGATGTCGAGCGTGTCGCCGCGCACGCGGAAGGTGCCGCGCTGGAAATCGGTCTCGTTGCGGGTGTACTGCATGGCGATCAGGCGCGCGATCACGTCGCGCTGGCTGATCTTGTCGCCCGTGCGCAGCGTCAGGATCATCTTGTGGTATTCGGACGGGTTGCCGATACCGTAGATGGCCGAGACCGTGGCCACGATGATGGTGTCGCGCCGCTCCAGCAGGCTCTTGGTGGCCGACAGCCGCATCTGCTCGATATGCTCGTTGATCGAGGAGTCTTTCTCGATGAACAGGTCGCGCTGGGGCACGTACGCTTCGGGCTGGTAGTAGTCGTAATAGCTGACGAAGTACTCCACCGCGTTGCGGGGGAAGAACTCGCGGAATTCCGAGTACAACTGCGCCGCCAGCGTCTTGTTGGGCGCGAACACGATGGCGGGACGCCCCATGCGGGCGATCACGTTGGCCATGGTGAAGGTCTTGCCCGACCCGGTCACGCCCAGCAAGGTCTGGTACGACAGGCCGTCTTCCACGCCCTCCACCAGCTGGCGGATGGCCTCGGGCTGGTCGCCGGCGGCCTCATAGGGCTGGTAGAGCTGGAACGGCGAGCCGGGGAAGGTCGCGAACTTCTCTTCGTCCAGCGCGGGCGCGACTTCAACAAGATTCGACATAGGCTGCTAGGGAAAACCTCAGGAAAACGGGCGGATACGCTAGAATCTTGGGGTTGGCGGCCAGGTATCAAGATGGGGGCCGCCGGCACTCTCCAGCGCAGTCCGGAGCATTCTACGCCCTCCCGTTTTGTTACATAGCTGACCACGAGATCCCAAATGAGTTTGTTTTCTGCCGTCGAGATGGCCCCGCGCGACCCGATTCTGGGCCTGAATGAAGCCTTCAATGCCGACACCCGTGCGACCAAGGTCAATCTGGGCGTGGGCGTGTACTTCACCGACGAAGGGAAAATCCCTCTGCTGCGCGCAGTGCAGGAAGCCGAAAAGGCCCGCCTGACCACCGCCACCCCGCGCGGCTACCTGCCGATCGAAGGCATCGCCGCCTACGACCAGGCCGTGCAGACCCTGCTGTTCGGCAAGGAATCGCCGCTGATCACCGAAGGCCGCGTTGTGACGGCCCAGGCTCTGGGCGGCACGGGCGCGCTGAAGATCGGCGCCGACTTCCTCAAGCGCCTGTATCCGGATGCCAAGGTCGCCATCAGCGACCCGAGCTGGGAAAACCACCGCGCCCTGTTCGAGGCCGCCGGGTTCCCCGTGGTCAACTATGCGTACTACGACGCGCCCAGCCACGGCCTGAATTTCGCCGGCATGGTCGAGTCACTCAAGTCCTACCCCGCCAACACCATCGTGGTGCTGCACGCCTGCTGCCACAACCCGACCGGGGTCGACCTGTCGGCCGAGCAATGGCAACAGGTGGTGGGCCTGATCAAGGACCGCAACCTGATTCCCTTCCTCGACATGGCCTACCAGGGCTTTGCCGAGGGCATCGAGCCGGACGGCGCTGCGGTGCGCCTGTTCGCGGACTCCGGCCTGCCCTTCTTCGTCTCCAGCTCCTTCTCGAAGAGCTTCTCGCTGTATGGCGAGCGCGTGGGCGCGCTGTCGATCGTGACCACGGGCAAGGAAGAAGCCCAGCGCGTGATGTCGCAGGTCAAGCGCGTCATCCGCACCAACTACTCCAACCCGCCCACGCACGGCGGCACCGTGGTCGCTACCGTGCTGAACAGCCCCGAACTGCGCGCCATGTGGGAGCAGGAGCTCGGCGAGATGCGCGACCGCATCAAGCTGATGCGCCATGCGCTGGTGGACAAGCTGGCCGCCAAGGGCGTGCCGGGCGACTTCTCCTTCGTCAAGGCCCAGCGCGGCATGTTCTCGTACTCGGGCCTGACCTCGGCCCAGGTGGACATCCTGCGCAACGAGCACGGTATCTACGCCGTCGGCACCGGCCGCATCTGCGTGGCGGCGCTGAATAGCCGCAACATCGATGCGGTGGTCGACGCGATCGCGGCTGTGTTGTAAGAAGGCCCGGCAAAAGCGACGAAAAGGCGACTTCGGTCGCCTTTTTTGCATCTGACGTCCAAAATTTGCGTTCTTTTACGTTTGTCAGCGAGATGTACAGTACTTGTCCTATTGTCTTTTCCCGTTGCAGGCGTACCTTAGCGTATATGCTGCAACGCACGATCGTTCGCAAACGCGCATAATCAGCCACAGTCGGTAACACGTTAGCAACGACAGCAACGTCAGCAGCGTGAATAGTATCTTTGCGTCACATTTTTAACGTCAAGGCGTTGAATTCCAGCTTCGCCCCCAGCCTGATAGGTATCCGTCATGCTTTACCAGCTGCATGAGTTCCAGCGCTCGATGCTGCACCCGCTTACCGCGTGGGCGCAGGCCACGGCCAAGACTTTCACCAATCCACTGAGCCCGCTCTCGCTGGTACCCGGCGCCACGCGCCTGGCAGCCGGCTATGAACTGCTGTACCGGCTCGGCAAGGAATACGAGAAGCCTGCATTCGACATCAAGTCGGTCCGCTCCAACGGGCGCGACATCCCGATCGTCGAGCAGACCATCGTCGAGAAGCCGTTCTGCAAGCTGGTGCGCTTCAAGCGCTATGCCGACGATCCCGAGACCATCAAGCTGCTCAAGGACGAGCCGGTGGTGCTGGTGTGCGCCCCGCTGTCGGGCCACCATGCCACGCTGCTGCGCGACACCGTGCGCACCCTGCTGCAAGACCACAAGGTCTACGTGACCGACTGGCTCGATGCACGCATGGTGCCGATCGACCAGGGCACCTTCCACCTGTCGGACTACATTCACTACATTCAGGACTTCATCCGCCATATCGGCGCGGAGAACCTGCATGTGATCTCGGTGTGCCAGCCGACGGTACCGGTGCTCGCGGCCATCTCCCTGCTGGCCTCGGCCGGCGAGAAGACGCCCAAGACCATGACCATGATGGGCGGCCCCATCGACGCGCGCCGCAGCCCGACCGCGGTGAATTCGCTGGCGACCAACAAGTCCTTCGAGTGGTTCGAGAACAACGTGATCTACACGGTGCCGGCGAACTACCCCGGCCATGGCCGCAAGGTCTATCCCGGCTTCCTCCAGCATGCCGGCTTCGTGGCGATGAACCCGGACCGCCACCTGTCCTCGCACTATGACTACTACCTGAACCTGGTCGAGGGCGACGCCGACGACGCGGAAGCCCATGTCCGCTTCTATGACGAGTACAACGCGGTGCTCGACATGGCCGCCGAGTATTACCTCGACACGATCCGCGAAGTGTTCCAGGAATTCCGCCTGGCCAACGGCACGTGGGAAATCGACGGCCAGCCAGTACGCCCGCAGGACATCAAGGGCACCGCGCTGCTGACCATCGAGGGCGAGCTGGACGATATCTCGGGTGCCGGCCAGACCGCCGCGGCGCACGAGCTGTGCGCCGGCATCCCCAAGGCCCGCAAGCAGCACATCAACGCGCTCAAGTGCGGCCACTACGGTATCTTCTCCGGCCGTCGCTGGCGCGAGGAGATCTACCCGGAACTGCGCGACTTCGTGCTCAAGTACCGTTGAGCCACCGCCCGGTCCCGCGCAAACAAGAACGCCCGCGTTTCACCGCGGGCGTTTTTCATTCGTTTCCGGTCCTCCGGACCGTGCCTGGCGCAAAGGCTCAGCGCCGTTCCAGGTAGGACAGCAGCATGTCGGTATGCAACTCGGCAAAACGCTCGTGTTCGTCCTGCGAGGCCACGTCCCGGCCAATCACCGCGCTGATCGTGTAGCGGTTGGACAGCACGTAGTAACCCAGCGCCGAGATCGTCAGGTAGAGCTGCGGCACGTCGACGTTATCGCGGAACACGCCCTGGCGCTGACCCCGCTTGACGATGTCCGCCAGCACATTGACCACCGGATTGATCAGCTGGTGCAGTTGCGTGGACTTCTTCAGGTGCCGGGCCTCATGGAGGTTCTCGCTGTTGACCAGCCGGATGAACTCCGGATTGCGGTAATACCAGTCCCAGACGAAGCGGGCCAGCGTGCGGACCGCCGCGACGGGATCCTCGTCGACGATGTGCAATTGCTCCTCGGCAGCGCGAAACTCTGCGTATTGCCGCTCCAGCACGGCAAGGAACAGGCCCTCTTTGCTGCCGTAGTAGTAATACAGCATGCGCTCATTGGTCTCCGCGCGACGGGCGATCTGGTCGACGCGCGCGCCGGCCAGCCCGCCCTTGGCGAACTCTTCTGTGGCGGCATCGAGGATGCGGCGGCGCGTTCCCTCCGGGTCCCGCTTTGTTCTGGTTTCGTTTTGCATGCGACGGCTGGTGAATCGTTGCGCGGGATTATGGCACAGGGCAACCTGCGCGCAGCGGCCCCCGCGGAGGGCGCATCATCGCGCGTTTCTGCGCTGCGGCGAAATCGGGGATAATCCCTGCCGCGCGCCCGCTCCAGCCGGCCAGACCACCGGCACGAAAAGAGAGCGGCGCCATGCCGCACCCGCAAACCCCAAAATGCTGTCGTGACCGCCACCCCCCTTACCCTCGCCGATCGCCTCGAAGCCCTGCTGCCGCAGACCCAGTGCACCAAGTGCGGCTTCGACGGTTGCCGTCCCTATGCCGAAGCCATGGCTGCCGGCGAAGCGGCGTGCAACCGCTGCCCGCCTGGCGGCGAAGAAGGCATCGGCCGCCTCGCGGCGCTGCTCGGCACGCCGGCGCTGCCGCTGGACCCGGAGCGCGGCGTGGAACAGCCGCGCGCGCTGGCGCTGATCGACGAAACCCTGTGCATCGGCTGCACACTGTGCATCCAGGCCTGCCCGGTCGACGCCATCGTGGGCGCGCCCAAGCAGATGCACACCGTGCTGGCGGACTGGTGCACCGGTTGCGATCTGTGCGTGGCGCCCTGCCCGGTCGACTGCATCGCCATGGTTCCCGTGACCGCGGAGCGCACCGGCTGGGCCGCGTGGTCGCAGGCGCAGGCCGACGAGGCCCACGCGCGCTACGTGGCGCGCCGCGCCCGCCTGGTGCGTGAGCAGGACGAGAACGATGCCCGCCTGGCGGCCAAGGCCGCCGCCAAGCTCGAAGCGCTGCAGGCCGAAAACGCCCAGAGCGAGCAAGAGCGCCAGGCCCAGGCACGCAAGCAGGCCATCATCCAGGCCGCCATCGAGCGCGCGCGCCTCAAGCAGCAGGCCGTCAAGCCCCGCAATACGGAGAATGTCCCGCCCGCCGTGCAGGCCCAGATCGATGCCGCCGAAGCCCGCCGCGCCAAGGCCGGCCTCGTCGCCCCGGACCAGACCGGCCCGGATGCCCCGCCCGGGACCAACCCAGCCACCAAGGACGAATGAACGCCGCCAAGTGCCGCGCCCTGTTCGAAACACTGCGCGAAGTCAACCCGACCCCTGCCACCGAGCTGGAATACAGCTCGCCGTTCGAGCTGCTGATCGCCGTGCTGCTGTCGGCGCAGGCCACCGACGTGGGCGTGAACAAGGCTACCCGCAAGCTCTACCCGGTTGCGCACACGCCGCAGCAGATGCTCGATCTCGGCGAGGACGGGCTGATCGAGTACATCAAGACCATCGGCCTCTACAAGACCAAGGCCAAGCACGTCATCGCGACCTGCCGCATCCTGGTCGAGCAGCATGGCGGCCAGGTGCCGCGCGACCGCGAAGCCCTGGAGGCACTGCCGGGGGTCGGCCGCAAGACCGCCAACGTGGTGCTCAACACCGCTTTTGGCGAAGCCACCATCGCAGTCGATACCCATATCTTCCGGGTGGCCAACCGCACCGGCCTGGCGCCCGGCAAGAACGTGCAGGTCGTGGAGCACAAGCTGCTCAAGGTGGTACCGCACGAGTTCCTGCACGATGCGCACCACTGGCTGATCCTGCACGGGCGCTATGTGTGCAAGGCGCGCAAGCCGGAATGCTGGCATTGCGCGATCGAACCGCTTTGCGAATTCCGGCCGAAGACCGAGGCACCCAAGGTCTAGCATCCCCGCGAGAATGCAAAAGGCCCCCGCAGGGGCCTTGATGCGAGCAGCCTGGGCGCGAGGCTCAGACCACGCGGCAAGCCTCGTCGAACGACAGGCGCGGGCTGCGCGGGAACAGCTTGTCTGCTTCGCCGTAGCCCAGGTTGCAGAGGAAGTTCGCCGACCACTTGCCGTCGGGGAAGAACGCCGCGTTGACCTTGGCCGCGTCGAAGCCCCCCATCGGGCCGCAATCCAGGCCGAGCGCACGTGCCGCCAGGATGAAATAACCGCCTTGCAGCGAGCTGTTCACCAGGGCATCGCGAGCGATCTTTTCCGGCTGGCCTGCGTACCACGAGCGGGCATCGGCATGCGGGAACAGCTTGGGCAGCTGGTCGTGGAAAGCGTTGTCGAAGGCGACGATGGCCGTTACCGGCGCGGAACGGGTCTTGTCGACGTTGCCGGGAGCGACGCATTCGACCAGGCGGGCCTTCTCCGCGGCGCTTTTCACGAAAACGATGCGGGCGGGCGAGCTGTTGGCGGCCGTCGGGCCAAACTTCATGGCGTCATAGATCTGATGAAGCGTGGCATCGTCCACCTTGCGGTCTTGCCACACGTTGTGGGTGCGGGCTTCGGTGAACAGCTGGGCGATGGCTGCCTGGTCGATCGATTTCATGCGTCGGTTCCTGAACGAGAGGTGAGAGCCGGATTGTATCGAAGACGCCGCCCCGTCCCTCCAAGCGATTTGAGCAAGGGATTCAATTCTGTTGTACTTGCTCGGCGCCGCTACCCTTGCGCGTCAGCCACAGCACGCCGGCCAGGATCAGCGCGCCGCCCAGCGCCTGGGTCAGCCCGACCTGCTCGCCCAGCAAAAGCGCCGCCAGCACCACCGTCACGACCGGCTCCAGCGTCGACAGCATGGAAGCGCGCGCTGCGCCAAGGCGCTGCAAGCCGGCAAAGAAGGTCAGGATGGCCAGCACGGTCGAGAGCAGCGCGATCGCCAGCAGCGCCAGCCAGCCCCCCGCGGTTTGCGGGAACTGCGGCGGCGCCCCGGCCCCGGCGCGCAGGATGCCGACGGCGATATAGACCAGTGCCGCAGCCGTGCACACCACGGTGGTGGTGGCGAGCGGGTTGACGCCAGCCGTGATGCGCGCGCCCACGATGATGTACACCGAGTAGATCACAGCCGAGGCCAGTCCGAGCGCGATCCCCAGCGCCGAACCCTGGCCGCCGCCGACCGTCAGGCCGGCGCCCACCGAACACAGCACCAGCGCGATCACCGACGCCGCGCCCAGGCGCTCCTTGAGGAACACCGCGGCGAGGATGGTGACGAAGAGCGGGTACAGGTAGAGCAGCAATGCCACCAGGCTTGCCTGGGCATGATTGAGCGCCGTGAAGAAGCAGAACGACTGGCCGACATAGCCGATGCCGCCCATCGCCGCGAGCGCCAGGACCTTGCGCCAGCCAGGCAGGCCGACTCCGCGCGCCCGCATGGCCAGCGCCAGCGCGCCGGCCGCCAGCGTGAAACGCACCGCCAGCAAGCCATAGACATCGGATCCGGCATCGTAGGCAAAGCGGGCGAAGATCGCCATGGCGCCAAAGGCGCTGGCCGAAAGCGCGATCAGCAGCACCCCGGCGAGCTGCTCGCGTACGTTGCGGCCGGCTTGGAGACTGTCGGGGGAGGAGCGGGAAACGGACATGTCGGCGTGTGGATTCGGTCTTCCGGCGGGCGCCGGGCAAGCCGCATTCTATGCCGTGCAAATGCCGCGCGGGGCCGGATCCATGCCGGCGGCAATCGGGCGGCAATCGGGCGGGCGGCGCCGGTGCCGCCCTGCGGCGGAGGCCGGCCTCGTTTACAATGACGCCATCATGTTCAATCCCTCCCGCGAAGAAGTCCGCCGTTTTTTCTGCGATGCATGGCAGAAGCAGCGCGCAGGCAGCGTCCTCACCCCGCTTGAAGCCATTGCCGTCGACTGGATCGGCGAGCATCCCGAGTATCAGAACCTGCTGACCGACACGGAAGGCGCGCTCACTCAGGACTACACCCCCGAAGGCGGCCAGACCAATCCTTTCCTGCACCTGGCCATGCATTTGTCGATCGCCGAACAGGTATCGATCGACCAGCCGCCCGGCATCCGTCGCGCCTACGAGGCGCTGGCCCAGCGCCTCGACTCGCCGCATGAGGCGCATCACCAGGTCATGGAATGCCTGGGCGAGATGCTCTGGGAGGCGCAACGCACCGGCCTGCCGCCCGACGGCGAGAATTACATTGCCTCGGTCCAGCGCCGCGCCATGCGGTAGCGCCAGCAGCGTCTTGCCATGCCGGGCTTCCCGGCGGCGTACAAATCATCACAAAGTCGGCGCGCCGGGCATGTTAGGCTTTACCGCGTCGCAATAGATCATGCCGCGCTTGCATCACCTTTCCCGGGACCCGGGAAAACGCGCGCCGCTTCAACCACATGCAGCTTTGCACGCATAATGCCCGGACCGGCTCCTCGCCTGCGGTCCGGCGCCGGCTCGCACCGGCGACCCCGGCCCTGCTTCTCTCCCTTGCCCTCGCTGCCGCCTGGCCGCTGCCCAGCCGGGCAGCCATCGCGCTGCTGCAGCCACCGAAGGTGGTCGACGGCACCAGGCCGCTGACCCTGACCCTGCTGGTCAGCGCCGACAAAGCCAACCGGACGTTCCTGGTGCCGGAGGCCATCGACGTGGTCGCATCGGCGGACCTGCAGGCGCCGGTGCGCCTGCACTTGGAGCGCACGGCGCCTGGTGCCGCCACGATCCGGCTGCGCCAGGGCGAGCACCGCATCATCGAATACAGCGCGACCATCCCGCCCGCGCTGCGCGGGACCGTACGGCTGGATCCCGTCGATATCGATGCGGCGCCGGTACTGGTCACCCTGAACCGGGCGCCGCGCCCGGACGACCCGCCCGCGGCGCAGGTGGCGCAGGCCACGGCCGCCCCGGCCGGAAGCACGGCCGCCGCACCGACGCAGGGCGACCGCACCGCCACGCCTGCCGTCCCGGTCGTGCCAGTGGCCGCGTCGGCCGAGCCCGCGCCCGTCCAGACCGATTTGCGCGACCAGGGCCGGCTGACCTTCAACGATCCGATGTACTTCCTGGTCGGCGCGCATGACGGCGCCAACGCCAAGTTCCAGCTCAGCTTCAAGTTCCGCATCTTCGAGGGCGAAAACCCGTCTTCGCGCAGCCTGCTGGACAACCTCTACTTCGGCTACACGCAGTTCTCGCTGTGGGACCTGGCCGGAGACTCCCACCCCTTCCGCGACACCAATTACCGGCCGAGCCTGTTCTACTACCTGTCGGATACCGGGGTGCATAACCGCACGATCAGCCGTCTTTCGCTCGCCGCGGGCCTGGAGCACGAGTCCAACGGCCGCGACGGCGACCAGTCGCGCAGCATCAATACCGTCTTCGTCAAGCCGACCCTCTACCTGGGCGACTTGAGCAGCTGGCACTGGAGCGTATCGCCCAAGCTCTATTACTACCTGGAGAAGAACGACAACACGGATATCGCCAGCTACCGCGGCTACATGGACCTGAAGCTGGCCTACGGCAAGCCGGATTCATGGGAATTCGCGGCCACCATGCGCAAGGGCACGCAGAAGTACTATGGCAGCGTCGACGCCTCGGTGACCTATCCGCTCGCGCGGCTGATCCCGGGCACCGCGGGCTATCTGATGGCGGGCTATTTCGTCGGCTATGGCGAGAGCATGCTGGACTACAACCACAAGCTGCCGTGGCAATTCCGCCTCGGCTATGCCTTGTCGCGCTAGTCCCGCCGGGCAGCCCGCCACGCGCGCGGGCCGCGCTTCAGCCCGCCAGGGGCTTGCCGCTGGCCTTCAGGCGGGCATTGGCCACCGCCGCGGCGAACTGGCCATGACCGTGCCAGCCGGTGGCACGGCCGAGTTTCTTGCCCTTGTGGAAGAACATGAACACGGGGATTCCATGCAGGCCGAAGCGCCTGCCCAGTTCGGGGTGCGCGTAGACGTTGGCATGCAGCCAGTGCAGCTCTAGCGCGCGCACCGGCTCGGGATTGGCCAGCATGGCTTTCTTCGCCATTTCGCAATTGAAGCAGTCCACGCCCCAGAAGAACACGCACACCAGAGCATCATCGGCAGCCGCAATGGCGGCGTCGATATCGTCGCCGTTCACCTCGCGCATGCCGAAAGTTTCGAAGGCATGGTGATCCAGGTGCGGCGCCGCGTCGGCGGCGGCTTCGGCCGGCGCGCCGGCAGCGGACTTGTCTGACGAGGTAGACATAGGCTTCTCCAGCAATGAAAAACGCCCGGGCCAGTGGCACCGGGCGTTGCTCGTGCCGCCGGACAGGCGGACAACGAAAGCGATGCGCCGCCGTTACTTCGGGGCGGACACCGTCACCAGCGCCGGACGCAGCACACGGTCGGCGATCGTGTAGCCGCGCTGCAGCACCGACACCACGGTATTGGGTTCCTGCGGCGCCGGCACCATCGAGATGGCCTGGTGGCGATGCGGGTCGAACTTTTCGCCGACCGGATTCAGCTCGACGATCTTGCCCTTCTCGAAGGCGCTGGTGAGCTGGCGCGCGGTCAGCTCCACCCCTTCGCGCAGCTTGGCGATGTCGCCGGAACCGTCGGCCAGCGCGGCCTGCAGGCTGTCCATCACCGGCAGCAGGTAGTCGGCGAAGCTCTCGATAGCGAACTTGTGCGCCTTGGCGACGTCTTCCTGGGCGCGGCGGCGGATATTCTCGCCCTCCGCGGTCGCCCGCAGGAACATGTCATAGTGCTCCTTGGCCTTGGCTTCGAGCGTGGCCAGCTGGGCGGTCACGTCCTCCGCGGCGGCGTTCTCGGCCTGGCCGGCCGGCGCGTTGTTCAGCTCCTCGCCGGCGGCCGCCGGCGGCGTCGTGGTGGATGGCGTCTGCTTCTGTTCTTCCATGTCGATCCGTATCAATACAAGGACGCGGCCGGCCTGGCGCTGGCCGCGGGTGGTAAATCGGCAAATGTATCCTGCAATTGGTGACAGGCATCCATTATTTCAAGAGTGCACCGCGCCGGGGCACTGAAACACACGGTTACAAAGAGGTGCACATGGAAATAGGGGCCATATTGCTTTGCTGCAGCGCACCCCCTAAGATGAAACCGTATAAAAATGACAAAAATACCGGGGTCGAAGATGCATCACAAGTCGGGCCACACTCGAAAGGTTAGCCATGCATAAGCTACCTGTTCTGACGGTCTTCCTTCTCGCCGCATTATCGGTGATGACAGTCTTTATCTGCCTCTCCGGCGCCTTCACGCCGCGAGACACCGAATACGGTAGTGGCAAGGCGGTCTTCAAACACTACATCGTTCCCTTCGTTCGCTGATCCAGGCCGGTGAGCCGCGGCGCCGCATGCGATGGCGCCGCTCGCCGCCTCCTGAGTCCTCTCGGCTCCCCGACTCTCAGCTCCCGAATCCGTCCAGCAGGCGGCGATCCCGCTTGGTCGGCCTGCCCTGCAGCCGCGAGGCCGGCTCCACGTTGAGCCGCCGGTTTTCCGCTTCCTCGCGTCGTCGCGCCTGGCTTGCCTGCGTCTCCGCATAGAGCGTCTGCGCCACCGTCGCCGACCCGCGCGCGCCGGCGATGCCCCTGACCAGCACTTCCCAGCGCTGCTGATGCGCCTCGAGCACGATGGTGTCGCCCGGCTTGACCTCGCGCGAGTTCTTGCAAGGCTGGCCGTTGACCTGCACCTTGCCACGCTCCACGGCCTCGGCCGCCAGCGAGCGGGTCTTGAAGAAGCGCGCGCACCACAGCCATTTGTCGATGCGCAGGCGCGCGTCAGCCTCGAAAGATACGTTCATTCTGTCATCTCCATGCCAGGGGCCGGCTTTGCCGCGCCCGTGTCACGCCGCAGCCCCGCGCATCTGGGCCTGGGTGCGGCGAGCCTCCAGTTCGTGCGGGTGCGGCAGCCGCAGCGGCCATCCCTGCAAGTGCTGCAAGCCGATCTCCGCCAGCCCGGCGATCCAGCTCTCGGCATCGTTGAGGCAGGGAATGTAATGGAACACCTTGCCGCCCGCCACCTGGAATTCGGAACGTCCTTCCATGCCGATCTCCTCCAGGGTCTCCAGGCAGTCGGCCGGGAATCCGGGGCAGAACACGTCGACCCGCCCGGTGCCGACCTTGCCCAACTCCTGCAGCGTGGGTGCCGTGTAGGGCTGCAGCCATTCCGCGCGGCCGAAGCGCGACTGGAAGGTAACCTGGTACTGGCCGGCTTGCAGGCCCAGCGCCTCGCCCAGCAGGCGGCCGGTCTTCAGGCATTCGCAATGGTAGGGATCGCCCAGTTCCAGGGTGCGCCGCGGCACCCCGTGGAACGACAGGATCAGCTTGTCCCCACGCCCGAAATCCGGCGTGCCGTGCTGCGCCCAGTATGCCCCCACCTGCTGGTGCAAGGCGGCAATATAGGCCGGATGGTCGTGAAAATGCTTGACCAGCCGCAATTCTGGCTGATTCCGCCAGGTCGCCAGCACGCGGAACGCTTCGTCGAACGCCGTGGCCGTGGTGGTGCCGGAGTACTGCGGATACAGGGGCAGCAGCAGGATGCGCTCGGTGCCCTGGCGGCGCAGCGCCTCCAGCACGGAAGCGATCGACGGGTTGCCATAGCGCATCGCGCACGCCACCGTCACTTCGTGGCCCTGCTGGCTGAGCAGCAATTGCAGGGCGTGGGCCTGGCGTTCGGTATGCACGAGCAGTGGCGAACCGGTCATCTGCGCCTCGCGCAGCCAGACCGACTCGTATTTCACCGCCGAGGCGCGCGAGCGCAACGGCAGGATGATGCCGTACAGGATCGGCAGCCAGGCAGCGCGCGGGATCTCCACCACGCGCGGATCGGACAGGAACTGCCTGAGATAGCTGCCGACGGCCTTCGGTGTCGGCGCATCGGGCGTGCCGAGGTTGATCAGCAGGATCGCCGTGCGCGGCGCCTGGCCATGCTGATAGGCCGGTTCGGGGGTAGTCGTCATGGTGTTTCCGGTGTGGCGGGGCGGGACGCGCCAAAGGCGCGCGGCCGCCGGGTCTCGCCGAGCAGACGGGAGGAGCGGAACAGGCAGTCGGTGAGACCGGCCCTGGCCAGCACTAGTTCTGGCTCAGCGCGCTGGACAATAGCCTCGCGGTGATGTCGACGATCGGGATCACCCGTTCGTAGGCCATGCGGGTGGGCCCGATCACCCCCAGCGTGCCGACGATCTGGCCGTCGACCTCGTAGGGCGCCGTGATGACCGCCATGTCTTCCAGCGGCACCAGCTTGCTCTCGCCGCCGATGAAGATCTGCACGCCCTGGGCGTGGCTGGAGACGTCGAGCAGCTTGAGCAGGCCGGTCTTGTGCTCGAACACGTCGAACAGCCGGCGCAGCTTTTCCATGCTGGAGGACAGGTCCTCCACCTCGAGCAGCTTGCGCTCGCCGGAAATGAAGACATGATTGTCTTCTTCCTCCGCCATGGCGCTGCTGCCCGCTTCCACCGCCGCCTGCATCAGCTGCGACATATCCATGCGCAAGGCCTGCAATTCCCCGCGCAGGTGGTCGCGCACATTGTCGAAGCTCATGCCGGCGTAGTGCGAGTTGATGAAATTCGCGGCCTCGACCAGTTGCGACGCCGTGTACGGCAGCTCGGTCTGGATGATGCGGTTCTGCACGTCTCCCTCGGGGGTGACGATGATCAGCAGGATGCGCTTGTCCGACAGCCGCATGAACTCGACCTGGCGAAACGCCTGCGCGCGCCGCGGGGTCATCACCACGCCGGCGAAATGCGACAGATTGGACAAGGTATGCGCCGCCGACGTGATCATCCGCTGCGGCCCGAGCTGCTGCCCGCGCAACTGGCCCAGGATCTTGCCGGTCAGCTCCGCCAGGTTGAGCGCGCTGTCCAGCGGCTGGGCGGTCAGCATGGTATCGACGAACAGCCGGTAGCCGCGCGGGGTCGGGATACGCCCCGCCGACGTGTGCGGACTGGTGATGAACCCCATTTCCTCCAGGTCCGACATCACATTGCGGATGGTGGCCGGGGACAGATCGAGACCGGAGTACTTCGACAAGGTCCGCGAACCCACGGGTTGCCCCTCGGCGATATAGCGCTCGATCAGGGTCTTGAGAAGCGTTTTCGCACGTTCATCCATGATGCACCCGATTTTACGCAGGTTTTACCCGTTCGGGCGGCTCGTGCACGCCCGCGCACGCCCGGACGTGCCGCCTTGCTGACAATGGTCGCGGCGGTATGGTCTAATCCGGGCATGTCTTCGCTCCCCACGCCCGGCGCCGCTCGCGCGCCCTTTCGCACCGTCGCCCTGATCGGCAGGTACGCCACCGCCGGCATCGAAGGCCCGCTGGAAGAGCTTGCCGCCTGCATCCTCAAGAACGGCCAGGATGTGGTGTTCGAGCGGGAAACCGCGCTGGCCACGGGCCTGACCGACTACCCGGCCCTGCCACCCGGCGAGATCGGCAAGCATGCCGACGTCGCCGTGGTGCTGGGCGGCGACGGTACCTTGCTGGGCCTGGCGCGCCAGCTGGCCGGCTTTCAGGTGCCGCTGATCGGCGTCAACCACGGGCGCCTTGGCTTCATGACCGACATCCCGCTGGAAGACGTGCATTCGGTGCTGCCCGACATGCTGGCCGGACGTTATGAATCCGAGACCCGCATGCTGCTGGAGTCGCAGGTGGTGCGCGACGACGGCGTGATCTTCTCCGCGCTGGCCTTCAACGACGTGGTGGTCAACCGCTCCGGCATCTCGGGCATGGTGGAGCTGGCGGTCTCGGTGGACGGCTACTTCATGTACAACCAGCGTTCGGACGGCCTGATCGTGTCCACGCCGACCGGCTCCACGGCCTACGCCCTATCCGCCGGCGGACCGATCCTGCACCCCACGCTGTCCGGCCTGGTGCTGGTGCCGATCGCCCCGCACGCGCTGTCCAACCGCCCGATCGTGCTGCCGCATGACGCCGAGGTGTCGATCGAGGTGGCCACCGCGCGCGACGCCAGCGTCAACTTCGACATGCAGTCGCTGACCTCGCTGCTGCCCGGCGACCGCATCGTGGTGCGGCGCTCGGCCAAGACCGTCCACCTGCTGCACCCGCTCGGCTACAACTATTACGCCACGCTGCGCAAGAAGCTGCACTGGCACGAGTACCCGAGCGAAGACAACCGGCTCTGATCCGGCGCGGTCGCAGCCCACCGCGACCATGCCGGCCGGCGCCTCCCGCAGACCGCCCCCCAACCTGACCCTGACCCGTCGCCCACGATGCTGCGCAGCCTGTCCATCCGCGATTTCGTCATCGTCGACACGCTCGACCTCGACTTTACCCCGGGCTTTACCGTGTTCACCGGCGAGACCGGCGCCGGCAAGTCGATCCTGATCGACGCGCTGGCGCTGGTGCTGGGCGAGCGCGCCGACGCCGGCGTGGTGCGCGAGGGCGCCGCCCGCGCCAGCATCAGTGCCACCTTCGCCACGCCGCCCGGGCTCGACGCCTGGCTGGCCGAGCATGACCTGACCGGCGACGACGGCACGGTGCTGCTGCGCCGCACGGTCGATGCCGGCGGACGCGGCAAGGCCTTTATCAACGGCGCCGCCGCTACGCTGGGCCAGCTGCGCGAGATCGGCGACCGCCTGGTCGACATCCACGGCCAGCATGCCCACCAGTTGCTGCTGCGCCCGGACGCCCAGCGCCTGCTGCTCGATGCCCACGCCGGCCTCACCGCGCAGGCCGGCGCGGTCGCCGAGGCGTGGCGTTCGTGGCGCGCCTGCGTGCGCCAGCGCGAGACAGTCGAGCACCATTCGCGCGAGATGGCGCTCGAGCGCGAGCGCCTCGAATGGCAGGTCGGCGAGCTGGAGAAGCTCGCGCCGCAGGCCGGCGAATGGGAAGACATCCAGGCCGAATACAACCGTCTTTCCCACGCCGCCGGCCTCATCGAAGGCAGCCGCGCCGCGCTGGAAGCGCTGTCCGAAGCCGACGGCTCGGTGCTCTCCACGCTCAACAGCGTGGTGCAGCGCCTGCGCCAGCTGGCCGACGTCGACCCGGCCCTGGGCGATGTGCTGGCGGCGCTGGACCCGGCCCAGGTCCAGGTCGAGGAAGCCGCGCACTCGCTCAACCGCTATGTCGACCGGCTCGATCTCGACCCGGAGCGCCTGCAGGTGGTGGAGGCGCGCATGCAGGCGCTGCACACCACCGCGCGCAAGTACCGCCTGCCGCCCGAGCAACTGCCCGACGAGCTGCAGGCCCGCCGCCAGCAGCTCGACGACCTGCAGTCCGCCCAGGACCTGAACAAGGTGATGGCGCGCGAGGCTGCCGCCCGCGCCGCCTACCTGACCATCGCCCAGCACCTCGGCGCGGCCCGCAAGGTGGCCGCCGAGAAACTCTCCGCCGCCGTAACGGAAGCCATGCAGGGCCTGTCGATGGCCGGCGGCAGTTTCGCCGTGTCCCTGCACCCGCTCGAGGAAGGCCAGAGCCACGGCCTGGAGCAGGTCGAGTTCCTGGTCGCGGGCCATGCCGGCGTCAGCGCGCGCCCGCTGGCCAAGGTGGCCTCCGGCGGCGAACTGGCCCGCATCAGCCTGGCAATCTCCGTCATCACCAGCGAAGCCGCGCCCACGCCGACCCTGATCTTCGACGAGGTCGACACCGGCATCGGCGGCGCGGTGGCCGAAGTGGTCGGCCGGCGCCTGCAGGAACTGGGCCGTGCGCGCCAGGTGCTGTGCGTGACCCACCTGCCGCAGGTGGCCGCGCAGGCCGGCGCCCATCTGCTGGTCAGCAAGGAAACCAGCGAGCGCGGCGCACAGGGATCGGTCACCCGCTCCCGCATCCGCGCGCTCGACGCCGCCGGCCGCGTAGTCGAGACCGCCCGCATGCTCGGCGGGTCCACCGTGACCGCTACCACCATGCAGCACGCCGAGGAAATGCTCGCGCAAGGCGCGCGCAGCAGCGCCGGCCCGGCCCGCGAAGCGCGCCGGTCACGCCGCGCCGCCAGCTGACGGCGCCCGTCCTCCGGCCCAGTAACCACACAGGAGTCTTCCATGTCCCTCGGCAAGCAGCCGCACTCCCGCAAACCGGCCCGTCCGCTGCGCCTGACCGCCGCCTGCGGCGCGCTGGCCCTGCTGGCGCTCGCCACGCTGAGCGCCTGCCAGGCCCAGCGCCCGTCCGCGCCGCCGGCCAACAGCATCAGCGCCGACCGTGCCGTGGGCGACATCATGGTGCGCTTCACCGCGCCGCCGGTGATCGCCTCCGAAGACGCCGGGCGCCTGCTCGAATCCATCGCCGGGCCGATCCGCTTCGTGGTCAAGCGCCCCATGTCGGGCGGCGTCTGGCTCGTCACGGCGATCTCCGCCTCGGCCGACGCCACGCTCGACCAGGCCGTGGCCACCCTGCGCACCGCGCCGCGCATCGAGACCGCCGAGCCCGACCGCGTGCTCAAGCCCAACCGCACCCAGCCCATCGGCCGCGACATGCAGCCGGGCTGACGCTGCCGGACGGCGCGTTTCATGCCATTGTCAGCTTGCCGTAGTCGAATGCGGGCACTCGGACGTTGAGCTATCTTGAAGTTTTGTCGCTGTAACCGAGGTTTCCGGCGCAATCGCGCAAATGTAGTTTCCGGGGTGCTCCGGCGGGGTGCTCCGCCGCGGTCGGTCCGACGCGGACAAACGGGAGGAGGCAGACATGCAGCAACCGTTTCAGCATCGGAATGGCAGGACCTCGCATCTGGCACGGCGCGCCACCGCGCTGCTGGCGCTGGGCGCCAGCCTCTGGCTTGGCGCACCGGTCACCGCCGGCGCGGCCCCTGACCCGGCGGCGCGCCCGGCGCCACGCTACAGCGGCAACTTCATCGTGCGCTGGCGCGATGGCGCCACCGCCACCGGCACTGCCAGCGACAGCGCCACCACCGGGTCGCAATCCGAGCGCATGCTGAGTGTGCGCCAGAGCACCGGCGTGGCGCTCTCCGTGAAGCGCCAGATGGGCGGCAGCCTGCAACTGCTGAGCGTCGGCGACGCCGACGCCGCCGACCCCGAGGCCACCGCGGCCCGCCTGCGGCAGGACCCGCGCATCGCCGAGGTGGTGCCTGACCGCTGGCTGCGCCTGCACGACACCACGCCCAACGATCCCCAGTTCGCCCTCAACCAGCCCTACCTCAACACGCCCGCCGTGGTCGTGGGCGGCGTCAACCTGCCGCCCGCGTGGGACCGCACCCGCGGCAGCAGCAACCTGGTGATCGCGGTGCTCGATACCGGCTACCTACCCCACCCGGATCTCGCCAGCCGCATCGTGCCGGGCTTTGACTTCATTACCGACCCGGCCATCGCCAACGACGGCGACGGCCGCGACGCGAATGCCATCGACTCGGGCGATGGCGTACCGGCCGGCTTCACCTGCCCCGGCACCTCCACACCGACCACTACCGCCACCAACAACAGCTGGCACGGCACCCGCGTGGCCGGCACGCTGGGCGCGCTCACCAACAACGGGCAGGATATCGCCGGCGTGGACTGGAACGCCCGCATCCAGCCGGTGCGCGTATCGGGGCGCTGCGGCGCGCTGCTGTCCGACACTGTCGACGGCATGCGCTGGGCCGGCGGCCTGACCGTGCCGAACATAGCCAACAACCCCACGCCGGCGCGCGTGATCAACGTCAGCCTGGGCGGCGGCACCTGCTCCAGCGTCGAGCAGCAGGCCGTGAACGACCTCGCCGCCAACGGCGTGGTCGTGGTCGCCGCCACCGGCAACAGCGCCGGCGCGGTCGAAGCGCCGGCCGACTGCAGCGGCGTGGTCGCCGTCACCGCGCACGTCAACGACGGCGAGAACGCCAGCTATGCGAATGTGGGGCCGAAGGTCTCGCTGAGCGCGCCGGGCGGCGGATGCGGCAACTCCAAGGTGGTCACCAATCCCAACACCGGCGTCGCCTCATGCACGGTCTCGCAGTCGTTCATCCGCACCATATCCAATGACGGCACCACCACGCTGGGCAACTACGTCCTGACCAATTCCCAGGGCACCAGCTTCGCCGCGCCGCTGGTGTCGGGCGTGGCCGCGCTGATGCTCTCGGTCAACCCGGCATTGACGCCCGCGCAGGTCCTCGCCGCGCTGAAGAGCTCGGCGCGCCCGCACCCCGCGAACACCTATTGCACGCTGCCCGCCAACACCGGTATTTGCGGCGCCGGCCTGCTCGACGCCAATGCCGCGGTGATCGCGGCCGCGCAGGTCACGGCGAGCCCCCCGCCCACGACCAGCACGCCTTCGGGCGGCGGTGGCGGCGGCGCGCTGTCGTGGCCGCTCGCGCTCGGGCTGTGCGGCCTGGGCCTGCTGGCAGGCTGGGCCGCACGCCGCCGCGGACAGGCCTCGCCGCGCTGACCGCACGGCGGGCGCATGCGCAAGAGTCAGGCGGCCGGCGTCGTGCCGCGCCGCCGCTGCCACCACTCCTGCGCCAGCCACAGCGCCAGGCCGGCCAGCGCGCCGGCGGCATGCGAGACGCGCACCACGCCGAAGCCCCATTGAGGATCGAATACCACCGGCGCCAGCCACGACTGTTCCAGCCAGGTCTTCACCAGCACGCCAAGGCAGAGCATCACGCCGATGCCGCGCGACCAGCCGTCGCCCTGTAGCAGGCGCAGGCCGCCCCACAGCGCCAGCCCGTGCAGCGCGCCGGACAGCCCGCCGTACCAGCCCACCGAAGGCACCCGGCAGAGCACCAGTTGCACCGCCACGCCGCAGGCCACCAGCACGGCAAGCATGGCGAGCGTGCGGGCCTCGCGCCCGACCAGCAGCAGCAGGCCCGCTGTCGCCAGCAGGTCTGCCAGCCAGTGGCGCCAGCCGAGATGGACCCACATTGCGGTCAACAGGCGCCACCATTGCCCGCTGGCGCCCTGCCCCATCACCGCATCGCGCAGGTAAAGCCCGTGGGCGTGCAGCCAGGGGATGAAGGTGAATGCCGCGCTGAGCGCGGCGACGGCGGCAATGGCCGCGATGGCGGCCAGCACGCCAGGCGTGCGCTGCCCGCCCGGCCGGTGCCCGGCGACGGCCGGAGCCGGCGTCAATTGCCGCCGGCTCCGGCCGGCTCGCCGAAGACCGCCTGCCACAGCGCGCGCACGTGCGCCACCGGCGCCGCCACGTCGCCCGATGCCACGCGCGCCTGGTCGTGCCCGTCGAGGCGCAGCTGATGCTGGCGGGCGCGGAAGATGCGGTAGGCATCGCCCACCTCGCGCGCCAGCGTGGCATCGATCAGGCCCAGCTCTCCCGCGGTGCGCAGCAGCGCGATATTGCCGGCGTTGCGCGTCAGCTCGGGATGGTCGTGGCTGTGCAGCAGCACCAGGTATTGCACGGTGAACTCGATGTCGACCATGCCGCCGCGGTCGTGCTTGAGATCGAACAGGCCGCCAGCGTTGGGATGGCCGTCCGCCACCTTGCGCCGCATCGCGGTGATCTCGCCGCCGAGCGTGGCGGCGTCGCGCGGCTGCCGCAGGACTTCGTCGCGCAGGCTCTCGAAATGCGCGCCGATCTCCGGCTCGCCCGCGCAGAAGCGCGCGCGCGTGAGCGCCTGGTGCTCCCACACCCAGGCGGTGTTGTCGCCTTCGCGCTGCTGGTAGCGGCGAAAGCCTTCGAAGCTCGTCACCAGCAGGCCCGCCTCGCCGTTGGGCCGCAGGCGCGTGTCCACGTCGAACAGCGTGCCGGCCGCGGTATGGCTGGTCAGCCAGGTGATCAGCCGGCGCGCGTAGGCGGTGTAGATGTCGGGCGCGCGCTCGTGTTCGTCCTCGTAGAGGAAGATGATGTCCAGGTCGGACGCATAGCCGAGCTCCTTGCCGCCCAGCTTGCCGTAGGCAATCACGGCAAAGCGCGGCTGCTCGCGGTGACGCGTGGCCAGCTGGCGCCATACCGCCTGCAGCGTGACCTCGAGCATGGCGTCGGCCAGGTCGGACAGGCGGTCCGCGATCTGCTCCACCGTCAGCATGCCCTGCAGGTCCTGCAGCAGGATGCGGAAGGTCTCGGCATGGTGTTCGCGGCGCAGGATGTCCATCTGCGCCTCGATCTGGCCGTCGGCGGCGTCGAGGCGCGCGGCCAGGCGGGCGCGGAATCCTTTCCAGTCCTGCGCGCCCGCCAGCGCGTCGCTGTCGAGCAGTTCGTCGAGCAGTTGCGGGTGGCGCGTCAGGTAGGCCGCGGCCCAGCTCGACGCGTGCAGCGTGTCGGCCACGCGCGCCATCGCTTGCGGATACTCCGACAGCAGCGAGAGATAGGATGCGCGCCGGCTGATGGCCTCGAGAAAATCGACAAAGCGCGCGATGGTGCTGTCGGCATCGCTCTGGCGCGCGGCCAGGTCCAGCGCCCGGTTGACCAGCAGGTCGAAGCGCACCCGGCTCTGCTCGGACAGCGCGCGGTAGCGCAGCGACGCGCCGGTCGCGCGCAGCCGGTCGAGCAGGCCGGTGCAATCGGTGAAGCCGGCCTTGGCCAGGCGCTCGCATGGCGGTTCGTCCTGCTCCTCCTGGATCAGCGCGGGCCACAGCGCCTCGCACGGCTCGTTGACCTGGTCGGGGTCGGAGAAGGTGGCCTCGAACTGCTGCGCCACCGGGTCCTGCAGCGAAGCCAGCCGCTCCAGCAAGGCCGGCCAGTCGGCGCAGCCCATCATGCCGGCCACGGCCTGCTGCTCTTCCTCGGTGGTGGGCAGGTGGTGGGTCTGCGCATCGTCCCGGTATTGCAGGCGGTGCTCGAGCTGGCGCAGGAAGCGGTAGGCGTTGGCCAACTGCTCGGCCTGGCCGGCCGGCAGCAGGCCATGCTCCACCGCCACCACCAGCACTTCCAGCGTGGGCCGTATGCGCAGCGCGGGATCCTGCCCGCCGCGGATCAGCTGGAATACCTGGGCCATGAACTCGATCTCGCGGATGCCGCCGCGGCCCAGCTTGATATTGAAGGCGCGCTGGTTGACGCGCTGCCCGCCGCCCGGCGCCGCGAGGCCGCCGCTGCGCTTGGCCGCCTCGGCGCGGATCTGCGCATGCAGCGAGCGGATGGCGGCAATCACGCCGTAGTCCAGGTAGCGGCGAAAGACGAAGGGGCCGGTCAGGCTGGCAAGCTGCGCCGCGGCGCGCCCGGCGTGCGGCGTGTCCTGCGCCGACACCACGCGCCCCTTGATCCAGGCATAGCGCTCCCATTCGCGCCCCTGCACCACCAGGTACTGCTCGAGCATGCCGAAGCTGCACGCCAGCGGGCCGGCGTCGCCGTTGGGACGCAGGCGCATGTCGACGCGAAACACATAGCCATCGGCGGTGACCTCGGCCAGCAAGTTGATCAGGCGGCGGCCGAGGCGGATGAAGTATTCATGGTTGGACAGGCTGCGCTGGCCGCCGCGCGTGTCGCCGTCCTCGTCGTAGAGGAAGATCAGGTCGATATCGGACGACACATTGAGCTCGCGCCCACCCAGCTTGCCCATGCCGACCACCACCAGCTCCTGCACCTCGCCGCTGGATTCGCCGACCGGACGGCCATAGGTGGGCGCCATGTCCGCCTCCAGCACGGACATGCCGTACTGGATGCCGAGTTCGGCCAGGTCCGTCATGGCGCCGGTGACCTCGCCCAGCGTGGACAGGCCGCGCAGGTCGCGCTCGATGACCACGCACATCACCTCGGCGCGCAGCCGGCGCAGCGCGCGCTTGACGGCGTCCTCCACATCGGCCGACGGCTCGTGCAGCACCTTCAGCCGTGCCGCCATCCAGGCGCGCGTGAGCGGCTGCGCGCTCGCGCCGGCGACGATTTCCGCCAGTTCCGGACGGGCCTGCACCATGCGGCGGGTGTAGTGCGAATAGGCGGGCGAGTACAATGCCGTGCCGGCGCAATCGACCGGCACGAGTGCGGCGGCGGCCACGACGGCGTAAGGCCCCGTGGCCATGTCGGCTACGGCCTGCCTGGCGGCGCTGGAAGTGTTGCCGGGAGCATGTTCGCCACCGGCGCCGACCGCGGCGGCCTCGCTGGCAGCATTGCTTGCGTCGGGCGTGGGCGCGGCCGTGGAACTCGTCGGATCAGTGGAAGTCATTCCTGTTACTTGGAAGCGCGTGAGCCGGCCCCTTTTGCCGGTGCGCGCATCGTGCACGGCCGGTCAGGCACCGAATTGGAGAGCGCCTAGTATTGTCGGATAATCTGCGCATGTCCAGCCGCGCCACCCCACCCGCCAAGCCCCCCGCCACGGCCACAGCCGCGGCCGTGGCGGGTCAAGACACGGCCGCCGGCCCCTCCTTCCCGCGGCAGGCCGCGCGCCGCGCGCTGGCGCTGGTGCGCGCGCTCGGCCGCGGCGTGCTGGCGGTGCTGCGCCATCCCGTGTGGCGCGGGCTTGGCCGCGTACTGGTGCGCCTGGCGCTGGCGCTGCTGCTGGTGGCGGCGCTGGGCGGGCTGCTGATCCGCTTCGTGCTGTGGCCGCAGGCATCCGCGGCACGCACCTGGCTGGAGCAGCGCGGCTCGGTCGCACTCTCCGCCAGCCTGAGCATCGGCCAGCTCGATACCTACTGGGACGGCTGGCATCCCGCCTTCCATGCCCGCGATGTCAAGGCCGTCGACGCCGGGCAGCGCGTCCTGCTGGCCGCCGGCGCGCTCGACGGCAAGCTCTCCTGGCGCTCGCTGTTCAGCATGGACCTGCTGTTCCAGCAGATTTCCGCCAGCCATACCGATCTGCTCGTGCACCGCACCGCCGACGGCAAGCTGGAGGTTGCCGGCCTGGCGGTCGACACCACCGGCGCGCAGCCGCAGGACAACCGGCTGTTCGACTGGCTGCTGGCGCAGGGCAAGATCGAACTCAGCGACGGCAGGCTGCGCTGGCTCGACGAGAAGAACAAGCTGCCGCAGCTCGAGGTGGGCAATATCCAGTTCAGCGCCAGGCGCCTCGGGTCGCGCCACGTCATCCGGCTCGAAGCCCAGCCGGCCGCGCTGGCGCCGCGCCCGCTCGTGATGCAAGCCGACTTCCGCCACGACTACCTGCGCCGCGCCGGCGACTGGCACAACTGGCACGGGCAGGCCAGCTGGGACCTCGGCCAGCTCGAGCTGCCCGTGCTGCAGCGCTACACCGCCATCTTCGACCGGGTGACGCGCGGCACCTTCAGCACCGACGGCACCATTGAATTCCGCGGCGGCGAGATCAGTCGCAGCCAGGCGCGCCTGCGCGCCGATGGCGTGGACCTGCAGCTGGCCGGCGCGCCCGAGCCGCTCAAGCTCGCCAGCGCGCAGGCCTTCGTCCTGCACCGGGCCGGCCGTGACCACGATAACCTGCTGACGATCGAAACCCTGCTGTGGCAGCCCGAGCCAGCCGAAGGCCCGGCCGTGCCGCCGGCCAGGCAAGCGCAGGCGGCAACCCCTCCTGTTGCCGGCGCGACCGGAACCCCGCCCGGTGCGACGAGCAGCGCGGCGACCGGGCCGTCAGCCAGCGCGCCCGCCACCGAAAACGCCTGGCGCGAAGGCATGCGCAAGGTGATAGTGGGCTGGGCCACCGACAACAAGGGAAAGCTGCGCAAGTTCACGCTGAAGGCGCCGACCTTCGACCTCAACACGGTGCGCGCGCTGGCCACCTCGATGCCGCTCGATACCGCCTTGTCGCGCCAGCTGCGCGCGCTGCAGCCGTCGGGCCACCTCGACAACCTGGAGGTCAGCTGGAACCGCGACCGCCCGGGCATGCTTACCCGCCGCGAAGGCCAGACCCACTTCAATGTGCAGGGCACGCTGCGCAATGTCTCGGTCCGCGGCCAGCCGGCCAGTCCCGCGGTGAGTGCAAACGGCAAGCCGCGCCTGGGCGTGCCCGGCTTCTCGCGGCTGTCCGGCAGCTTCAGCTTTGACGACCGCCATGGCAGCGCGCGCCTCGAAGGCAGCAACGCCGCGCTGATATTGCCCGGCCTGTTCGAAGATCCGCGCGTGGCGTTCGACCAGATCACCGGCGAAGTGACCTGGACCCGCGACAACGGCAAGCTGGCGGTACGCACCGAGGGCGTGCGCTTTGCCAACGCGGATACCGCGGGCGTCGTGCGCGGCACCTGGCAAGCCGGCGGCGACGGCCATGGCGGCATTGCCGATCTCTCCGGCGAACTGAGCCGCGCCCAGGTCAGCCGCGTGCCGCGCTACCTGCCCCTGGGCCTGCCCGCCGCGACGCGCCAGTACCTGGCCGGCGCGCTCGTCGCCGGCGACGCCAGCGATGTGAAGTTCCTGGTCAAGGGCGACCTGGAGCATTTCCCCTTCCACAGCCCGCACGAAGGCGCCGGCGATTTTCGCGTCGAGGTGCCGATCCAGCGCGTCAGCTACCAGATTGCGCCCCATGTGAGCGCGGCGCCCGGCAGCGCCGCCGCGGCCAGCAACGGCGGCAAGGCCTGGCCGAACTTCACCGACATCAGCGGGCGCGTGCTGTTCGAGCGCGGTGGCATGTCCTTCGTGGCCCAGCGCGCTGGCGTGCAAGGTGTGCAGGGCGTCACGCTGCAGGACGTCAACGGGCGGATCGCCGACCTGGGCGATCACGGCCACCTCATACTCGACGGCAGCGCCGCCGGTCCCATGTCGGGCTTCCTGCGCTTCGTCGGCGCCAGCCCGGTGCGCGACTGGACCGGCCAGGTGACCAGCGAGATGCGCGCCCAGGGCAATGGCGAGCTGCGCCTCAAGCTCGACCTGCCGCTCACCGAGGCGAATGCCACCAAGGTGGACGGGCAGTTCCGGCTGCCCGGCAACGATGTCACGCTGAACCCGCAGTTGCCGCCACTGGGGGGCGCCACCGGCGTCATCGCCTTCAATGAGCACGGCTTCCAGCTCAACGACCTGCGCGCCCGCCTGTTCGGCGGCGAGATCCGCGCCGGCGGGGGCAGCCAGCCCGACGGCACGGTGCGCGTGACGGCCAATGGCAACATCGGCGCGGCGGGCATCCGCGAAGTGCTGGCGGGCTCGCCGCTGGCCGGGCTGGCGCCGAAGATCGAGGGCGGCACCGCTTACAGCGCCGTGATCGGCGTGCGCGAGCACCAGCCGCAGATCATGGTGAGCTCGGAACTGGCCGGGCTGTCGCTCGCGCTGCCGGCGCCGCTGGGCAAGAGCGCGGCCCAGGCCGTGCCGCTGCGCGTGGAACTGCGCCCCGCCGCCGCGCGCGCCGGTGTCGAGGAGCTGCTGGTGCAATACGGCAATGCGCTCAATGCGCGCTACCTGCTGCGGCGCAATGCCGAAAGCACGGAAGTGGTGGCCGGCGGCATCGGCATCGAGCAGCCGGCGCCGCAACCCGCCAGCGGCGTGACCGCCGCGCTCAGCACCGGCCGCTTCGACCTGGACCCCTGGCGCGCCCTGCTGGACGACGGCACGAACCGAGGCAAGGCAAGCGGCGCCGGTGCGGCGCCCTCGCCCTTCGCGCCCGAGCGCGTCACCGCCCGCGCGCGCACGCTGACGGCGTTCGGCCGCGAGCTGAACGACGTGTCGCTGGAAGCCACCCGCGAAGGCGCGGGCTGGGCCGCGCAGCTGGATTCACGCCAGATCGCCGGGAGCCTGCGCTGGCGCAACGACGCCACCACCACCCCGGCGGGAGCGTTGACGATACGGCTTGCGCGGCTGAACATCCCGGACAGCAACGATGCCGGCAACATGGCGGATGCACTGTCGGGCAATGCCAGCGAGCTGCCGGCACTGGACCTGGTGGCGGACCACTTCGAGCTGCATGGGCGTGACTTCGGCAAGCTGGAGGTCAAGGCGCACGCGAACGACAGCGGCGGCGACCCGGTGTGGACGCTCGAGCGCCTGGTGATCGAGCAGCCCGGCGCCACCTTCACCGGCAGCGGCAGCTGGCGCATGCCGCGCCGGCTGCGCGAAGGCACCAGCCCCGAGCGCCGCACCCTGCTCGACTTCAAGCTCGAGGTGCGCAATGGCGGCCAGGTGCTCGAACGCATGGGCCTGCCACATATGCTGGCCGACGGCCATGGCACCTTCGAAGGCCGGGTAGCATGGCGTGGTTCGCCGCTGGCCATCGACTACCCCACCCTGTCCGGACGCATGAATCTCAAGCTCGAGAACGGCCAGATCCTCAGCGTGGACCCCGGCGCGGCCAAGCTGCTCGGCGTGCTCAGCCTGCAGGGCCTGATGCGGCTGGCCACGTTCGATTTCCGTGGCGTGGCGGGCGAGGGCATGGTGTTCGACGAGATCACCGGCACCGGCACGATCGAGAACGGCGTGGCCAGCACCAAGGACTTCGAGCTCAGGGGCGCCCAGCTGCGGGCCTCGATGACCGGCAGCGCCAACCTGCCGCGCGAGACCCAGGATCTCGAAGTCACGGTGATTCCGCGCATCAACGCCACTTCGGCCTCGGTGGCGGCGGCCTTCATCAATCCGGTGCTGGGCATCGGCACGCTGGCCGCGCAGCTCATCTTCGCCGACGAATTCTCCAAGGCCTTCAGCCGCCGGTACCACATCAGCGGCGGCTGGGCGAACCCGCAGATCAACAAAGTGGGGGAGAATAAGGCCGGCGCCAGACCCGAGCTGCCCTCGTCCATGCAAGGCACGTCCAACCGTGTCTATCCGGCCCCGTAGGCGTGCCGGAGATCAGCGGCGCGGAAGAAAACCAGCGATGGCGCCCGTTCCAACGCCAAGGAAACCTAATATGACCGCAAATGCATCCGCCCCAGGTGCAGCGCCGTTCCGCGTGGCCGCGATCCAGACCGTCAGCGGCATTTCGCGCGAAGCCAACCTGGCCCGCGCCGCAGTGCTGATCGCGCAGGCCGCGCACGGCGGCGCGGAACTGGTGTTGTTGCCGGAATACTTCTGCATGATGGGCCAGCGCGAAGGCGACAAGGTCGGCATCCGCGAACGTGACGGGGACGGCCCGATCCAGGCTTTCCTGGCGGACGCGGCGCGGCGCCACCGCATCTGGCTGGTGGGCGGCACCTTGCCGCTGTGGTGCGAGGACGAGGCGCGCGTGTACAACACCTCGCTGGTCTACGATCCGCGCGGCGAACGCGTGGCGCGCTACGACAAGATCCACCTGTTCGGCTTCACCCGCGGCACCGAGAGCTACGACGAATCGCGCACCATCCTGGCCGGCGATACGCCGGTGAGCTTCGAGGCGCCGTGCGGCCGCGTCGCCATGTCGGTCTGCTACGACCTGCGCTTTCCCGAGCTGTACCGCCAGCTGGCGGCGGGCGGCAACACCAGCTTGATTCTGATGCCGGCCGCCTTCACCTACACCACGGGGCAGGCGCACTGGGAGATCCTGCTGCGCGCCCGCGCCATCGAAAACCAGTGCTATGTGCTGGCCGCGGCACAGGGCGGCAAGCACGAGAACGGCCGCCGCACCTGGGGCCACTCCATGCTGATCGACCCATGGGGCGAGATCATGGCGGTGCTGCCCGAAGGCGAAGGCGTGGTGAGCGGACGGATCGACCCCGCGCGCCTGGACGAAGTGCGGCAGAACCTGCCGGCGCTGCGCCATCGGGTGCTGTAGCATGTACGGCAATACGCCTCGCTGCGCCATGGTGATACGCCATGGCGAACAGCGCTGAAGGCAGAATTTTCACGCGGTGGCGCCAACCGGCCGCCGCGGCACGACGACAAAGGAAAACCATGAACGCCGGCGATCTCGGAATCCGCAACCTCGCCACCGCCCAGCAATTGCTGCTGGCCCCCTACGGGCTCGACGAAGCCAAGCTGCAGCGCGCGCTGGCCGACATCTTCACGCACAAGGTCGACTACGCCGACCTCTACTTCCAGTACACCCGCAACGAGGCGTGGAGCCTGGAAGAAGGCATCGTCAAGTCGGGCAGCTTCAGCATCGACCAGGGCGTGGGCGTGCGCGCCGTCTCGGG
This sequence comes from Cupriavidus sp. 05T41, assembly GCF_056396525.1. NCBI lineage: Bacteria > Pseudomonadati > Pseudomonadota > Betaproteobacteria > Burkholderiales > Burkholderiaceae > Cupriavidus > Cupriavidus sp. 05T41. The sequence continues at coordinate 10,067 of NZ_JBFTLQ010000017.1, read as the reverse complement.
CGACAAGACCGCCTTCGCCTACTCGGACGACATCAGCATGGATGCGCTGCTGCAGGCCGGCGCCGCCACCCGCACCATCGGCCGCGCCGGCAGCGGCCGCGTCAAGGTGGCGGGCAAGCTGGCCTCCCAGGGCGGGCGCAACCTGTACTCGCCCAACGATCCGCTCGACTCCATGGCAGCGGCCGACAAGGTGGCGCTGCTCGAACGCGTGGAACGCATGGCGCGTGCCAAGGACCCGCGCGTGGTGCAGGTCATGGCGGGCCTGGCCGGCGAATACGACGTGGTGCTGGTGGCGCGCAGCGACGGCGTCATCGCCGCCGACGTGCGCCCGCTGGTGCGCGTCTCGGTCACGGTGATCGCCGAGCAGAACGGCCGGCGCGAGATCGGCTCCTCCGGCGGCGGCGGACGCTACGCCTACGGCTATTTCACCGACGACCTGCTGCGCAAGTACGTGGACGAGGCTGTCGCTTCGGCGCTGGTGAACCTGGAGGCGCGCCCCACCCCGGCCGGCGCCATGACCGTGGTGCTCGGGCCGGGCTGGCCCGGCGTGCTGCTGCACGAAGCCATCGGCCACGGCCTGGAAGGCGACTTCAACCGCAAGGGCTCGTCGGCCTTCGCCGGCCGCATGGGCGAGCGCGTGGCGGCCAAGGGCGTGACCGTGGTGGACGATGGCACGCTGGCCAACCGCCGCGGCTCGCTCAACCTCGACGACGAGGGCAACCCGACCCAGTGCACCACGCTGATCGAGGACGGCATCCTCAAGGGCTATATGCAGGACACGCTCAACGCGCGCCTGATGAAGATGCCGGTGACCGGCAATGCGCGCCGCGAGAGCTATGCTGCGCTGCCCATGCCGCGCATGACCAACACCTACATGCTCAACGGCAACCGCGACCCGCAAGAGATCATCGCCAGCGTCAAGCGCGGCCTCTATGCGGTGAATTTCGGCGGCGGCCAGGTCGACATCACCAACGGCAAGTTCGTGTTCTCCGCCAGCGAGGCCTACCTGATCGAGGACGGCAAGATCACCGCCCCGGTCAAGGGTGCCACGCTGGTCGGCAACGGTCCGGAATCGCTCAAGGACGTCACCATGATCGGCAATGACATGCGACTGGATTCCGGCGTGGGCGTGTGCGGCAAGGAAGGCCAGAGCGTGCCGGTGGGCGTCGGCCAGCCGACCCTGCGCATCGAGAACATGACCGTGGGCGGCACGGCCTGAACCCCGCGGGGCACTGCCGGCGCCCGCGCGGCGCTTGCCAAGCCCCGCAAAAAGCGCTATAAAGATGCTTCGTTGCGCGATGGTCAACCGCCGCTGCCGGCAGAATCGGCAGGTCCGGCGCAATTTAATGCCATCCTCTGACGCGTTGCCGCAAAGAACATACGACACCCGAGCCTGATCCAATCCATGTCCGCCAAGTTTTACTTTTACTTTTTTAGCGATCTCACACCGCTGGCGGATGGAGAGGGACGATCGTAAGCGCCCCCAGGATTCAAAAAAAGCCGCCAGCGAACCTGGCGGCTTTTTTTATCCCGGCCCGCACCCAAGCTCTAGCCCAGACACCCAAACTCACGACCCACAAAATCCGGAGCCATCATGCTGAAGAACACCGACGACCTGCGCATTCGCGAACTCAAGGAACTGCTGCCGCCGGCGCACCTGATCCGCGAGTTCGCGTGCTCCGAAAAGGCGTCCGACGTGATCTACGGCGCGCGCCAGGCCATGCACCGGATCCTGCACGGCATGGATGACCGCCTGATCGTCATCATCGGACCCTGCTCCATCCACGACACCCGCGCCGCGCTCGAATACGCCAAGCTGCTCAAGGTGCAGCGCGATCGTTTCGCCGGCGAGCTGGAAGTGGTGATGCGGGTGTATTTCGAGAAGCCGCGCACCACGGTGGGCTGGAAGGGCCTGATCAACGACCCGCACATGGACGGCAGCTTCAAGATCAACGACGGCCTGCGCACCGCGCGCGAGCTGCTGCTGAACATCAGCGAGCTCGGCGTGCCGACCGGCACCGAGTACCTCGACATGATCAGCCCGCAGTACATCGCCGACCTGGTCAGCTGGGGCGCCATCGGCGCGCGCACCACCGAAAGCCAGGTGCACCGCGAGCTGGCCTCGGGACTGTCGTGCCCGGTCGGCTTCAAGAACGGCACCGACGGCAACGTCAAGATTGCCGTGGACGCCATCAAGGCCGCCTCGCAGCCCCACCATTTCCTGTCGGTGACCAAGGGCGGCCACTCCGCCATCGTGTCGACCTCGGGCAACGAGGACTGCCACATCATCCTGCGCGGCGGCAAGGCGCCGAACTACGACGCCGCCAGCGTGCAGGAAGCCTGCGAAGCGATCTCCAAGGCAGGCCTCGCCGCGCGCCTGATGATCGATGCCTCGCATGCCAACAGCAGCAAGAAGCACGAGAACCAGATCCCCGTCTGCGAGGACATCGGCCGCCAGATGGCCGCGGGCGACGAGCGCATCGTCGGCGTGATGGTGGAATCGCATCTGGTGGCGGGCCGTCAGGACCATGCCCAGGGCACGCCGGTGGAGAACCTCACCTATGGCCAGTCGGTCACCGACGCCTGCATCGGCTGGGACGATTCGATCAATGTGCTGGAGACGCTGGCCAACGCCGTGAAGGCTCGCCGCCTGGCCAAGGGCACCGGCAACTGAGCCGCGCCGCCCGTCCCCGAATGAAAAAGCCGCTGATATGTTCAGCGGCTTTTTTCTCCCCTGGCGCGGCGCACGGCGGCGCCTGCGCGGCGGCGCTTCTTACTTCTTCAGCACCAGCCCGCCCGGCAGCGATTCGATGTAGGCGGCAATGTCCTTGAGTTCGTCGCGGGTGAACGGACGCGGCTTGCCGTCCTTGCCGGTCACGCCCGGGTTGGCGTTGACCTGGCCGGCCATGATGGCGTTGGAGCGGCCCACCTGCGGGTTGGTGGTGATCTGGTAGGCCGCCAGCGCGTGGTACAGGTAATCGGCGTGCTGGCCGGCCAGCTTCGGGTAGTCCGGGCTGATCGGCGCGTTCATGCCGGCACCATGGCAGGCCACGCAGTTGCCCTTCTCCACCAGCGCCTTGCCGGCGGCGAGATCGGCGGCCGAGGCGGACATGGCCGAGGCGCCCAGCACGAGTGCGCCGAGCGCGAACGAAAGCGTCTTAAGCGTATTCATGGCGGGTCTCCTCACTTCTGGTTGTTGTTTTGCGTGCTGGAGGTCTGCTGCGCATAGTAGGCAGCCACGTCGGCGATGTCCTGGTCGCTCAGGGTGGCGGCAATGCCGCGCATGGTCGGGTGCTTGCGGTCGCCCTTCTGGTATTCCTTGAGCGCATTCTCGATGTACTTGGCGTTCTGCCCTCCCAGCAGGGGCACCTGGTACACCTCGGGGAACGAGGCCCGGTATCCCGGAATCCCGTGGCAACCAATACACATTGCGACCTTGTTCTTGGCGGCATCCACGTTGCCCTTGACTTCCTGGGCTTGCGCAGCCATGGCGGCCGCGCCCAGCACCACCATCGTGAGGAGCTTTTTCATTGTCGTAGCTGATTGGAAGTGTAAAACCCTGGGAGACCTGCCCGACCGGTCAGAAATGGCTTCGGAATGGGTCCGGCGGGGAAGCCGCATCTGCCTGCGGCTCGATGTGGCGCTGCCAGCGGGTCGGCACACTGTCACGCCCGGTACCGCCAGGCGAGGTGAGCACGGACCGGCCTCATTCTGCAACCATCTCTTTGAACGCCGCCTCCCGGCAGGGGCCGCGCGCAAGACTAGGCGGACGAACCGGACGGTGGAGAATAGGACTTAGGGGGGCGCGTCAAACCGCCGCATTGTACAGCACGCTGCACGCGGCAGTCCAGCCTGCCGCAGGCAGCCGCACGCGAACGGGAAAGCTCTTTTATACTGGCCCATTCCGACACGCACAAACCCCTCAGGTTGCCTCATGTCCAACACCACCAACGCCAGCCCGAACCAGCAGACCCGCTTCGAAGGCAGCCAGCAATACGTTGCCACCGATGACCTCAAGCTGGCCGTCAACGCCGCCCGTGCGCTGCAGCGCCCGCTCCTGATCAAGGGCGAGCCCGGCACCGGCAAGACCATGCTGGCCGAGGAAGTGGCAGCCGCGCTCGGCATGCCGCTGCTGCAGTGGCATATCAAGTCGACCACCAAGGCGCAGCAGGGCCTGTACGAGTACGACGCGGTCTCGCGCCTGCGCGACTCGCAGCTCGGCGACGACCGCGTGCACGACATCCGCAACTACATCGTCAAGGGCGTGCTGTGGCAGGCCTTCGAGGCCGACCAGCAGGTGGTGCTGCTGATCGACGAGATCGACAAGGCCGACATCGAATTCCCCAACGACCTGCTGCGCGAAATCGACCGCATGGAATTCTATGTGTACGAGACGCGCGAACTGGTCAAGGCCAGGCACCGCCCGCTGGTGATCATCACCTCCAACAACGAGAAGGAACTGCCGGACGCCTTCCTGCGCCGCTGCTTCTTCCACTACATCAAGTTCCCCGACGCGGAAACGATGCAGCGCATCGTCGACGTGCACTACCCCGGCATCAAGCGCGAACTGGTGGCAGCCGCACTCGAATCGTTCTACGAGATGCGCAACCTGCCCGGCCTGAAGAAGAAGCCCTCCACCTCGGAGCTGATCGACTGGCTCAAGCTGCTGATGGCCGAGGACATCCCGCCCGAAGCGCTCAAGAGCCCGGACAAGAAGGCCGCGATCCCGCCGCTGCACGGCGCGCTGCTGAAGAACGAACAGGATGTGCACCTGTTCGAGCGCCTGGTATTCATGAACCGCGCCAACCGCTGAGCGGACGCACGAACCCCCATGGCACGCTTCATCGAACCCGTCGCCCTGCGCGGCCAGCATGCGCTGCTGGAGCCGCTGAGCCCGGCGCACGAAGCCGAGGTGCAGGCCGCCGTCGCCGACGGCGAACTGTGGAAACTCTGGTACACGTCGGTGCCCGCGCCAGACAAGGTGCGCGCGTGGACCGACATCGCGCTGGAGATGCGCGAGCAGCAAGGCGCGATGCCGTTCGTGATCCGCGAGATCCGCGACGGCGCGCCCGGCGCGGTGGTGGGCGCCACGCGCCTGTTCAATGTCGACGCGGCCAACCGCCGTCTCGAGATCGGCCACACCTGGCATGCCCAGCGCGTGCAGCGCAGCGCCGTCAACACCGAATGCAAGCTGATGCTGCTCACCCATGCCTTCGAGCAGCTGCAATGCATCGCGGTGGAATTCCGCACGCACTGGATGAACCAGCAGAGCCGCACCGCGATCGCGCGCCTCGGCGCCAAGCAGGACGGCGTGCTGCGCAATCACCAGCGCATGCCCGACGGCTCCCTGCGCGACACGGTGGTGTTCTCCATCATCGCCAGCGAATGGCCGACGGTGAAGCGCCACCTGCAATACCGCCTGGACCTGCCGGGTCGCGGCGCATGAGCCGCTGACCATGTCCCGGAAACACTAAGCATCAAGCGAGTCCACCATGCTGATCGATTTCTTCTTCTCGCTGCGCCACGCCAAGCTGCCGGTATCGGTCAAGGAATACCTGACCATGCTCGAAGCGCTCAAGGCCGAGGTCATCTCGCCGTCGATCGACGAGTTCTACTACTTGTCGCGCATGGCGCTGGTCAAGGACGAGAAGCACTTCGACAAGTTCGACCAGACCTTCGCTGCCTATTTCAAGGGCGTCGAGAACCTGGTCGACTGGAAGTCCGACATCCCGCTGGACTGGCTGCAGAAGACGCTGGAGCGCGAGCTCTCGGCCGAGGAAAAGGCCAAGATCGAGGCCATGGGCGGGCTCGACAAGCTCATGGAGCGGCTCAAGCAGCTGCTCGAGGAGCAGAAGGAAAAGCACGAAGGCGGCAACAAGTGGATCGGCACCGGCGGCACCTCGCCGTTCGGCCACGGCGGCTACAACCCCGAAGGCATCCGCATCGGCGGACCCTCCAAGGGCAACCGCACCGCCATCAAGGTGTGGGAGACGCGCGCCTACAAGGACTACGACGACCAGGTCGAACTCGGTACGCGCAACATCAAGGTGGCGCTGCGCCGCCTGCGGCGCTTCGCGCGCGAAGGCGCCGATACCGAACTGGATCTCGACGACACCATCCATTCGACCGCGGCCAACGCCGGCATGCTCGACATCAAGCTGCGCCCCGAGCGGCACAACAAGGTCAAGGTGCTGATGCTGCTCGACGTGGGCGGCTCGATGGACGACCACATCAAGCGCGTGGAGGAATTGTTCTCGGCCACCAAGACCGAGTTCAAGCACCTCGAGTACTACTACTTCCACAACTGCGTCTACGACTACGTGTGGAAGAACAACCGCCGCCGCCACGCCGAGAAGATCGCCACCTGGGACCTGATCCACAAGTACAGCTCGGACTACAAGGTGATCTTCGTCGGCGATGCCACCATGAGCCCGTACGAGATCCTGCAGCCCGGCGGCTCGGTGGAATACAACAACCCGGAGGCCGGCGCGGTCTGGCTCAACCGCCTGATCGAGCAGTTCCCGCGCTTCGTCTGGCTCAACCCCGAGCCCGAAGGCCTGTGGCAGTACCGCCAGTCCGTGACCGTGATCAACCAGATCATGAAGTCCCGCATGTATCCGGTCACGCTGGGTGGCCTCGAGCAAGCCATGCGGGTGTTGTCGAAGTAAGCTGCCCGCGCCGCCAGCGCACCCGCTGTTGCGCCGGTCCGGAACTGCCGCGCGCCTGTCTCAGGCGCGCAGCAGTCCGTCCAGCATCCCCCCCTGCCCGCCCCCGTTGCCGAACAGCGTGCGCCCGACGCGCTCGCTGTCCAGCCCGAAGCCTTGCGCCGCCGCCGCGGCGATCAATCCGTCCAGGTTCGTCGTGGGTGCCAGGTCGCGCCCCTGGTAAAGGGCGCCCTGCGCCAGCCCCGGCCAGTCGGCCAGCACCCTGCCGCCCTTGACCGCGCCGCCCAGCAGCATCGCCGCCGCAGCGGTGCCGTGGTCGGTGCCGCCGGTGCCGTTGGCCGCGGCGGTGCGGCCGAACTCGGTGGCCACCAGCACCGTGGTGCTCGACCAGGCCGGCCCCAGTCCGTCGCGCAGCGCCGCCAGCATGGCGTCGAGCGCCTTGAGCCGGGCCGCCAGGCGCGGCGCCTGCGCACTGTGCGTATCCCAGCCGCCGGTCTCGATCATGGCGATGCGCGGCCCGTCGGCGCGCGCCAGGAAGCCGGCGGCGAGCCGGCCCAGGCTGGCCGGGTCCTGACGTGCGCCGGCATCGCCGGCCAGCCCGCGCGCCTGCATTGCCGCGGTCCATAGCGGATGCAGCTGCGCATCCATCTCGTAGAGCTGGCCCACGCGTGCGAGCAGGTCGTCGGGCGCGGCCGGCAAGGCCGAGGGTGCGTACGAGCCGACCGCGGCCGCGCCACGCAGCGCGGCCGGCACCGTCGGCGCGAAGGCGATCGCATTGTCGTGGCGCGCCGGCAGCAGGCCCGCCAGCCGGTTCAACCAGCCGTCCTTGACCTGGTACGGCGCGCTGCCGCCGGTCTCGAGCACGTTCTGGCCGTCGAAGTGCGAGCGCTCGCGGTAGGGCGACGCCACCGCCTGCACGAACAGCGCCTGGCCAGCGGCGTACATGCGCGCCGTTTCCGCCAGCGATGGATGCAGGGCGAAGGTGCCGTCGAGCCTGCTGGCCTGCGCGGGGTCGATGGCCAGCGCGCCGCGCAGGCGCGCATAGCCCGGGTCGGCATAAGGGACCACCGTGTTCAGGCCATCGGCGGCGCCGCGCTGGATCACGAAGACAAAGCGGCGCTCGGTATCGGCGCCGGCCAGCGCCAGGCGCGGCAGGGTCAGCATGGCGCCCGCGCCGGCGGCGACGCGCAGGAAATCCCGGCGGGAAAATTGGGATGTCACGATGTCACCTCCGTTGGAAATCGGGCGAAACCAGCAGCAAGGCCAGCGCGGTCTGCGCACTCTCGGCGCGCGCGATGGCGCCGGCGGTGGATGCCGACAGCGTGCCGGCAAGCAGCTTCGGCCCGAGTTCGCGCGCGTCGATGCGGTCGCCCGCGCGCGCCGCGAAACGCTGCGCCAGCTCCACGCGCCGCACCAGCGCATCGGGCGCGGCCCAGCTCGCGGCGAGGTCGTCGTAACCGGCCGGCGAACCCGGCCGCCAGACCGGCTGGCCCAGCTGCGCCAGCACCGGGGCGAAATGCGCAACGCCCCCCTGCCCGCCCGCTTCGCGCAGGCCCAGGCCACGCAGCGAGGACACGGCCCACTCCCACGGCGACTTGAACTTGGCCGGCGCGCTGGCCCACGCTTCGGGCGACTGGACCAGCGCGCGGTACACCTCCGGCAACGCGCCGCCACTGCGCATGTACGCATCGGACAGCCGCGCGACCAGCGCGCTCGGCGGCGTATCGGCCACGAAATGGCGCGCCAGCTTGGTGGCGAGATGGCGCGCGGTGGCTTCCGACTGCGCCAGGTCGTGCAGCACCGCGAGCGCCTGCGCCTCGCCCTGCTGCGGGTAATCGCGGCCCAGCATGACGCGGGTGCCGGGTTCGTGCACGCGCGGCCGGAACAGGAAGCTGCCCGCCTCGCCGTCCTCGCGCGCGCCGAAGCCGCCCACGCTCCATCCCGTCAATGCGCGCGCGAACTCGGTCACGTCGGCCTGGCTGTAGCCGCTGCGCACGCCCAGCGTGTGCAACTCGAGGATTTCGCGCGCCAGGTTCTCGTTGAGGCCGAGCTGGCGCTGCGGCGCGCGCTGCGCGGCCACGCGCGCGGCCATGCTGTCGGGCCCGATCGAGCGCACCTGGTCCAGGAAGATCTGCATGGCGGGATGGCGCTCGACGGCCACCAGCATGTCCTCGAAGCGGCCCAGCACATGGGGGCGGATCGCCTCGGCCTCGAAGGCGCCGGCCAGCGCCGCCACCGCCGGCTTCTCCACCGACACCGCGAAGTGGTTCGACCAGAAATGGACCAGGCGCTCGACGAACGGCGCCGGCGTGACCAGCGCGCTGGCCACGCGCGCGTCGACCGCGTCGCGATAAGCTTCGCGGGTTTCGCGCTGCAACTGCTGGCGCGCCACGGCCTTGGCGTCGGAGCTGGCCTGGCGCACTTCACGCTGCTGGGCGCCGAACTCGCCGGCCAGCGCGGCGGTACCCGGCTGCGCGCGCCAGGCCGCGGGACGCGCCTCGTACTGCGCGAACTGGCCGATCAGCCAGCCGCGCGGATCGGCCGGCAGCGCCTCGTCCGGCCGCGCACCGAGCCCGAAGCGGTTGACCGCGATGGCGGCAGCGGCGATGGTGTTGTCGTTCATGCCTTGCTCCTCTCCAGGCCAGGCCCGCAAACGCGCGGCCATTGCTTGTCTTGCCTGCTCATGGCGCGCCCTTGGCGGGCCGTGCCGGCGCGCTGCGCAACGGGCCGCGCTGCACCAGCGCATCGGCCAGCTTCTGGCGCTCGTCGGCCGACAAGGTGGCAGCGAACGCCACCACGCTGTCTTCGAGCTTGCTGCGCGCCGCCGCATCGGCCTCGCGCGTGCGCGCCAGCGCGGCGGCCAGGGCCTCGCGCTCGAACTGCGGCTGGCGCAGCAACTGCTCCACTTCGCGGCGCCCGTCGCGCGCGGCCTCGAGCTGCGCCTGGGCGCCGCGCCGCGCCGCGCGCAGGCCCTGCAGGAACTCGCGGCGCTGCGCGGCATCGAGCCCGTCGGCGGCGAAGCGCAGCCCGCGCGGCTGCGTGGCCGCCGCCGCGCGCTCACCCGTGTACCAACGGTAGCCGCCACCGCCAATGGCGCCGAGCAGGAACACGTTGACCAGCACCGAGACCGCCAGCGCCACCTTGAACCGCTTCGGCATCCCCTCGCTCATTCGTCGCTCCCGCTATGTGCCATACCGCCGAAGGCGGTGGTCGCGTAAGGCAGGTCGATCGCCGCGGGTGCCGGCAAGGTGGCCAGCACGGCCGACACCAGCAATGCGCCCGCTACCGTGCCGGCCAGCCCCGCGCCGGCCAGGCCGAGGCCCGACCACCACCACGGCGCGCGCGCGGGGCGCGCCGCCGGCGCGCCGGCGGCGATGCGCCGCATCAACGCGGCATCGGGAG
>NZ_JBFTLQ010000016.1:0-110106 GCF_056396525.1 Cupriavidus sp. 05T41 | reverse complement strand
GTGCCGGCGTACTACGCGCTGCTGGCGTCGCGCTACCTGCACGAGACCGGCATGCATGCCGACGACCTGAGCGGCTTCGCGGTGCTGATGCGCGAGCATGCGGCCGGGCATCCCGATGCCCACCTGCGCGAGCCGGTGACGCTCGACGCGGCGCGCGCCGCCAAGCCCATCGCCTCGCCGCTGCGGCTGTCGGACTGCTGCCCGATCTCCGACGGCGCGGTGGCGGTGGTGGTGTCGGCCGAACCGGGAAATGGCGGCGGCAGCGGCAGGCCCGTGCGCATCACCGGCGCCGGGCAGGCGCACCGTCACCAGCACCTGTGCACGCTCGACAGCGTGCTGGCCACGGGCGCGGCGGATGCCGCGCGCCGCGCGCTCGGCGAGGCCGGCAACACCGTTGCCGATATCGACTACCTGGCGATCTACGACTCCTTCACCATCACGCTGGCGATGCTGCTCGAGGAACTCGGCGTGGCGCCGCGCGGCGCCTCGCCGCAACGGCTGGCCGCCGGCGACTTTGGCCGCGACGGCGCGCTGCCGCTCAACACGCACGGCGGGCTGCTCGCCTTCGGCCACTCGGGCGTGGCGGGTGGCCTGATGCACCTGGCCGAAGCCGGGCGGCAACTGGCCGGCAAGGCCGGCACGCGGCAGCTGCCGCGGCGCAAGCGCGCCCTGTTCCATGCGGACGGCGGCGTGCTGTCGTCGCATGTGAGCCTGGTGCTGGAGGCGCAATGATGCCGCCCCTCGCCAGCCCCCGGGTTCGCTCCCCCGGCCCCTTTCCCACGGCGTGGGAGAGGGGAGCAAACCAGCAGCAATGCACAGCGCCCCCGCGGAACCAGCCATGACCACCGACCAAGCCAGCCACACCTACCAGTCCGGCCTCGACGCCGGTATCGTGCGCTACCAGGCCTGCGATGATTGCGGCGCGTGGCAGCCGCTGCAGCGCCATGCCTGCCGTGCCTGCGGCAGCACGCGCCTGGGCTGGCGCGACGCCGGCGGCGGCGCCACCGTCCACGCCGTGACCGAAGTCGCGCGCGCGCCGACCGATGCGTTCCGCGCGCTGGCGCCCTACACGCTGGTGCTGGCCACGCTGGACGAAGGCCCGCGCGTGATGGCCCATGCCGAGCCCGGCGTGGCGATCGGCGAGCGCGTGCGCGCCGGCTTCCTGCGCCACGGCGAGCTCACGCTGCTGCGCTTCCGGCGCGAATAGCAAGACAGCGGCGACAAGCCGCAGCAGCAGGCGGCACCCGGCGCGCCGCCGCACGGCCTGCTTCACCAAAACCGAGGAGACTGACATGAACCGAACCTTGCCGCTTCGGCGGCCCGCGCTCGCCCTGCTGACGGGCGCCATCGCCGTCGCGGCAGCGCTGCTGTGCATGCCCCGCGCGCACGCACAGGACTGGCCCGCCAAGCCGCTGCGCCTGGTCGTGCCCTACCCGCCCGGCGGCCCCACCGACATCGTCGCGCGCGTGGTCGGGCAAAAGCTCGCGGAGCAGCTCAAGCAGCCGGTGGTGGTGGAGAACCGGCCAGGCGCGGGCGGCAATATCGGCGCGGAGGCGGCGGCCAAGTCGCCGCCCGACGGCTATACGCTGCTGGTGGCGACCACCGCGCACGCGATCAACATGACGCTGTTCAGCAAGCCCGGCTACAGCACCCAGAAGGACTTCGCGCCGGTGTCGCTGCTCACGCGCGGCCCGCTGGTGCTGGTGACGGCGCCGGCCACGCCGGCCAGCAACGTGACCGAGCTGATCGCGCTGGCCAAGGCCAGGCCGGATCAGGTCAGCTTTGCCAGCTCGGGCAACGGGCAATCCACGCATCTTGCCGCCGAACTGTTCAACAGCATGGCGGGCACGCACATGACCCACGTGCCGTACAAGGGCAGCGCGCCAGCGCTCACCGACGTGATGGGCGGGCAGGCCACCGTGATGTTCGACACCATGCTCTCGGCCATGCCCTTCGTGCGCGAGGGCCGGCTCAAGGCGCTGGCGATCACCGGCGCGGCGCGCTCGCCCGCCGCGCCCGACGTGCCCACCGTGGCGCAAGCCGGGCTGCCCGGCTACGAGGCCACCGCCTGGAACGCGCTGCTGGCGCCGGCCGGCACGCCGCCCGCCGTGATCGGCACGCTGAGCGCCGCGCTCAAGGCCGTGCTCGGGCAGGACGACGTGCGCGCCAGGTTCGCTACGCAGGGTTTCGCCGCGGAATGGACCGCGCCGGCCGCCACCGGTCAGTTCCTCGCGCGCGAGATCGACAAGTGGGGCAAGGTGGTCAAGGCCTCCGGCGCCACCATCGACTGACTCCCGCCCTCTCTCTCTCACACTCATCCTTTCGCCTTCACGCTGCAATTCATCATGAACCAGACCCTGCAAGCCTTGCTGGCGCCGCGCTCGATCGCGGTGATCGGCGCCTCCGACCATATCCACAAGATCGGCGGCCGGCCCATCCACTACATGCGCGAGCACGGCTACGCCGGCAAGCTCTACCCGGTCAACCCGCAGCGCGACACCATCCAGGGCCTGCCCGCCTTTGCCTCGCTCGATGCGCTGCCCGAGGTGCCGGAGCTGGCCATCATCGTGGTGAGCGGCGAGGCGGCGGTCGCGACCGTGCGCGACTGCGCGCGGCTGGGCGTGGCCGCGGCCATCGTCATCGCCTCCGGCTTCGGCGAGGCGGGCGAGGAAGGCCGCCGCCAGCAGGACGAGATGGTGCGCGTGGCAGGCGCCGCGGGGCTGCGCCTGGTGGGGCCCAACAGCCAGGGCCTCGCCAACTTCGGCACCGGCACCATCGCCAGCTTCTCCACCATGTTCATCGAAGTACCGCCGCAGGACGGGCCGGTGGCCGTGGTCAGCCAGAGCGGCGGCGTCAGTGCCATGGTCTACGGCCTGCTGCGCGGCCAGGGCATCGGCGTGCGCCACATGCACGCCACCGGCAACGAGGCCGACATCACGGTCAGCGAACTGGCGCTGGCCGTGGCGCACGACCCGGACGTGAAGCTGATCCTGCTGTACCTGGAGAGCCTGACCGACCCGGCGGTGCTGGCCGAAGCCGCGGCGGTGGCACGCCGGCGCGGCGTGCCGATGGTCGCCGTGAAGGCCGGCCGCTCCAGCGCGGGCCAGCGCGCGGCGGCGTCGCACACCGGCGCCATCGCCAACGAGGACCGCGCGGTGAGCGCCTTCCTGGCGCGCCACGGCATCTGCCGCGTCGACGATGCGCACGCGCTGGCGCGCTGCGCGCCGCTTTACCTGCGCGGCTGGCAGGCCGGCGGGCGGCGCCTGGTGGTGGTGAGCAACTCGGGCGCGAGCTGCGTGATGGCCGCCGATGCGGCAGAAACGCTCGGACTCACGCTGGCGCCGCTGGCCAGCGCCACGCAGGCGGCGCTGGCCGAACGCCTGCCCGGCTTCGCCGCCACCGCGAATCCGGTCGACGTGACCGCGGCGCTGCTGACCAACAGCGGCCTGTTCGGCGACGTGCTGCCAGTGGTGGCCGCCGACCCGGCCGCCGACTTGCTGCTGCTCGACATCCCGGTGGCCGGCATGGGCTACGAGCTGCCGCGCTTCGCGCGCGACGCCGCGGCCTTTGCCGCCAGCGCCGGCAAGCCCATCGCGGTGGCCGCATGGCAGCCGCCGGTTGCGGCGGCGTTCCGCGCCGCCGGGGTGCCCACCTATGACAGCGCGGCCGACGCACTGGCCGCCTTCGCGCAACTCGTCACGCACCAGCAGCAGTTGCGCGAGATCGCGCACGAAGACGCTCTGCCGGCAACGTACCGGCCGCGCGCAAGCGGCAAGGCCGCCGCGCCCGCGACACCCGCCACGCAAACCCTGAGCGAGGCCGCCAGCCTGGCCCGGCTGGCGGCGGCCGGCATTCCCGTGGTTGCCCACAAGCTGTGCCGCAGCGCGGACGAAGCCGTGGCGGCCTGGCGCGAACTGAAGGGCCCGGTGGCCGTCAAGGCCAGTTCGCCGCAGGTGCCGCACAAGAGCGAGCATGGCCTGGTGGCGCTCAACTGCAACGACGAGCATGCCGTCGCGCATGCCTACATCGTGCAGACCGACATCCTGCAAAGGATGGACGCCGCCTGCGAAGGCGTGGTGGTGGCGCGCATGGAACGCGGCGAGCGCGAATGCATGGTGGGCGCGCACTGGGACCCGGTGTTCGGGCCGGTGGTGCTGGTCGGCGACGGCGGCAAGTACGTCGAAGTGCTGTGCGACACCGCCGTGCTGCTGGCCCCGTGCAGCGAGGCCGCGGTGGCGCGCGCCGTGGCCGGACTGCGCATCGCACCGTTGCTGGCGGGCGTGCGCGGCGAGCCGGCCGTGGACGTGGCCGCGCTGTGCCGGATCGCGGTACGCGTGGGCCGGCTGATGCACGAGGCCGGTGGCGCAATCCGCTCGATCGATCTCAATCCGGTGATGGCGGGCGCGGACGGGGCGGTGGTGGTGGACGGATTGATGGAGGTGGCCGCGGCATAGCGCCGCGGCGGTCGGCCGCCTCAATAGACGTCGCGCCGGTAACGCCCGGCCTCGCCCAGGCGCAGCAGCGCTTCTTCGCCCAGCACCTCGGTGAGCGCCGCGTCGACGCCGCCGGCCATGCCTTGCAGGCTGCCGCACACATAGATGGCCGCGCCGTCTTCGACCCATTCGCGCAGCATGCCGGCGGCGGCGCGCACGGCGTCCTGCACATAGCGCAGCGGGCCGCCGTCGCGCGAGTAGACCAGGTCCATGCGCTGCAGCACGCCTTCGCTTTGCCACGCCGCGAGTTCGTCGCGGTGGAAGGCGTCGTGTTGCGCGGTGCGCTCGCCGAACAGCAGCCAGTTGCGATGGTGGCCGGCGACGGCGCGTGCCTTGAGGTGGGCGCGCAGCCCGGCCAGGCCGGTGCCGTTGCCGATCAGGATCAGCGCGCGCTCGTCGGCGGGCGGATGGAAGCCGCGGTTGGTGCGGATGCGCAGCGCGATGGCGGCGCCCTGCGCCGCGTGGGCGGTCAGCCAGCCGGAGGCGAGGCCAAGGCGGCCGTCGTCGTGGCGGGTCTGGCGCACCAGCAGTTCGAGCCGGCCCTCGGCAGGCAGCGAGGCAATCGAATATTCGCGGTGCGGCAGCGGCGGCAGCGTGTCGACCAGGCGCTGCGGCGCCACGCCGGCCAGCGCGACGAGATGCGGCTCGGGCAGCATGATGCGGGTGGCCAGCGCCTGCGCCAGCGTGGTGGCGGCACCGTCGCAGCGCACGGGCGTGATGCCGTCGAGCTTGAGCTTGTCCAGCATGCGGCCGACCTCGGCCGGCGCGAGCCGCGGGCCGATCTCGGCGATGTCGCCGGCCTGCCAGGCGGGTGCGCCTGCGGGCGGCAGCAGGGCCAGGTGGAAGGCGGGCGCGCCGGGGCTGCCGGAATTGAGCAGGCGGCGCTCGGCCAGGTGCCAGTCGGTGTAGCGGGGCTTGTCCCAGTCGGCGATCTCGACCCCGCCGCCCAGCGCGCTGAGGTGGTTCTGCCAGTGGCGCAGCGCGCCGGCGTCGCCGTTGTCGACTTCCACCATGTCGAACAGTGCCTGCGCCTGCTGGCGTTGCAGCCACGCCGAGAGCGCGCGGCCGAAGGCGCAGAAGTTGGCGTAGCTGCGATCGCCAAGGGCGAGGATGCCGTAGCGCAGTTCGCGCAGGCCGCCCGTGCCGGCCGCTGCCGTGAGGCGCCGCGCGTAGCCGGAGGCGCTGTCGGGGGCATCGCCCTCGCCCGTGGTGCTGACCACGAACAGGACCTGCCGGCAATGCGCCAGGCGCCCCGCTTCGAGCTGATCGAAGGCCAGGCATTGCGCGGGCACGCCGGCGTCCTGCAGCGCCTGCGCGGTGTGCAGCGCGACCTGCTCGGCAAACCCGCTCTGGCTGGCATAGGCAACCAGCGTGGCGCCTTCGCGCGGCTGTGCCAGCTGGGCCGGGCGCGCGTGCCGGCGGCGGTGCCGCGCGATCACGGCCGCGCAAAAACCAAGGTAGGCGACCACCACGCCGGCGGCCATGCCCGCGCGGCTGGGGGCGAGCAAGCCCAGGGCGACGCCGGCCAGCCCGGCAAGCACGCCCAGCGCGGTCACGGCCTGGTGCATGCGGCTGCGCCGGGCGGCCTGGCCGGCGTGGGCGCGCGGCGGCTCGGCCGCGGGGGCGGGCAGGTCGATCGGCAGGGAGGATGCGCTCTCGGGCGTGTTCATGGCGTGTTCATGGCGTGTTCATGACAACATGGCCTCGCAGGCCGGCGACAGGCGTTCGTCGAAACCGCCGCTGTGGCGGACCAGGAAGCGGGCGGCAAGCGCATGGCGGCGCGCGAACACCATGCCGGCTTCGGGGCCGAGCACGGTCAGCGCGGTGGAGAGCGCGTCGGCCATCATGCATTGGGGATGCAGCACCGTGACCGAGGCCAGCGCGTGGCTGGCCGGGTAGCCGGTGCGCGGGTCCAGCGTGTGGGCGTAGCGGCGCCCGCCGCTGTCGAAGTAGCGCCGGTAGTCGCCCGAGGTGGCCACGGCCAGGCCATGCAGCGCGACGAGCGTGTCGGCGCCGGCGGCTCCCGCGGCGGCGGGCGGCGTCTCCAGCGCGACCCACCACGGCATGCCGTCGGGCTTGACACCGTGGCCGCGCAGTTCGCCGCCGATCTCCACCAGGTGGCTGGCGAGGCCCTGCGCGTCCAGGTAGCGCGACACCGCGTCCACGCCAAAGCCTTTGGCGATGGCGCAAAAATCCAGGCGCACGCCGCCGGGCTGGCGCGCGCGGCGGCTTTCGGGATCGAGTTCGATGCGCTGCCATCCGCACAGGGCGCGGGCCTGCTCGATCTCGGCCAGCGGCGGCGCGACATCGCGACGCGGTGCCGGGCCGAAGCCCCACAGGTCAACCAGCGGGCCAGCGCTCGGGTCGTAGGCACCGCCGCTGTCGCGCGCCACCTGCAACGCGGCCTGCAGCACGGCAAAGCAGTCCGCCGGCAATACCTGCCAGCTGTCCGGCGCGGCGCGGTTGAAGCGGCTGAGATCGGAGCCGGCCTCCCAGTTGCTCATCTGCGCGACCACGCCGGCCAGGACCGCGCGGATGCCGGCGTCGAGCGCCGCCGCGGCGGGGCTGCCCGGCGGCGCGGCCCAGGCCACCTACCAGGTGGGGCCCATGGTCTCGCCCTGCAGCCGGCACACGCGCGCGGCCGCATCGGGCGCGGGCGGCGCCGCGCCGAGCGAGAGAGGAATAAGGACGCGCTGCATGCGGGCCAAGCGGGAGGAGTTGGAAAAAGCTGGAATAGGTCAGAAACGACGACAAGAGGCTGAAGAAAATGACGCCAGCCTGGAGACGCGATCCGCAAAGACAAAAAGCCCGCTGGGGGCTCATGGCTTGCGCGGGCCGCCGGACTTGCGCCGGGGGCGGCCCGCCCGCGCTTGAAGCGCGCGGGAAGCGCGCTTACTGCGGCAGCACTTCCACCGTCGCGGCATAGCTCGCGCGGCGGACCTTGGCTTCCTTGGTGGCGACCTTGTCGTCGCGCACCTCGGCCTCCATCCAGTACATGCCCGGCGCCGGCCACTTGACGCTGAACTTGCCGTCGGCGTCGGTGGTCAGCGACATCTCCTGCAGCTGGTCGCGGTAGCGGATGCCGCCCGGCACCACGGCCACCTTCACATTGCCGGCGGGCTTGCCGTCGAGCAACAGGCGGAAGCTGGCGGCGTCGCCGGCGACCAGGTCGTTCGGGTGCGTGACCGGAGCCAGCTCAAGGCCGCGGCCCGTGGTCTGCAGCACCCTGGCGCTCGGCTTGCCGGCCGTGACGAAGGCTTCCAGGCGGCTGTCGGCCTGGGTCACCTGCAGGTCCTGCGCGCCGGCCGGCACTTCCTTGGCGAAGGCCTCGGGCGAACCGCGCCAGCGCTTGGTCTGGCCGTTTTCCTTGTAGCTGGCGAACAGGCCGTGGCTGACCATCGCCACCTTGTAGGTGCCGGGCTGGGTCAGGTGTACGTCGAAGGTGCTGCGGTAGCGGCCGGTGCTGGCGTTCTCGACCTTGGCGGCGGCGCCGTCGGGCGCGGTCACGGCCAGGTTGTCCAGGCGCAGCGGCACGTGCTCGAAGTAGAACAGGTCGTTGGACACGGCGGCGTCCACGGTCACCCACGGGTCGCTGCCCGAGAGCACGGTGGCCGACGGCAGCAGCCACTGGCGGTGGGCATGGGCGGCCAGCGGCATCAGCGCGGCCAGGGCCAGCGCGGCGGCGCGGACGGACAGTTTGGTGGCGATCGTCTTCATCGTCATGCTCCTAAGGGAAGCGGGCAAGGAATCGGGTTCCGGCTGCACAAGCCGGGCTGTGGAAGGGAAAGGCTGGCGACGAAACGGCAGCATGCCGCTCAGGGCTTGAGGTCGACCGAGACCGTGCCCAGTTCGTGCTCGCCCCTGGCCCTGGCCGAAGCGGCCGCCTTGGGAGGCCATGCAAACGGCACGCGCAGCAGTTCGCGGCCGCCGACCTCGCGCGCGGCTTCCACCACCAGCTGGTAGTCGCCGGCGGGCAGCTTGCCCAGCGGCGTCTTGCCGTCGCTGAAAGTGAGCGTCTGCTCGCCGGCGGCGCGCGTGGCGCCGGAGATGCCGTCGGCCGGCATCTGCATGTCGCGCCCGGCCTTGCGCCACCACTGGCGCATGTCCTTGAGCCACTTGGTGCCTTCGCCATCCTTGTGCTTGACGTCATACCAGACCGCCAGCGTGGCGGCCGGGCTCTGGTCGGCGCGCTCGATCCACATCGAGACATAGGGCCGGTGGTATTCCGCGACGTTCAGGCGCGGGATCTCGACCTTGACGTTCATTTCGGCCGCCACGGCCGGGCTGGCGAACGGTACCGCGGCCATGCCGGTGAGAGTGACGGTGAGCAATCGACGCATAGCGAAACCTCGTTTTTAGCAGCTGAAGGTGAAACGGTTGAACGGCGAAGCGCGCGCTCAGTGAATGAACAGCAGGGCCAGCAGCAGCGGCGCCACCAGCCCCAGGCCGACCAGCGGCCATGTCGCCATGCGCCCGCCCGCATGCAGCTTGAGCAGGAACAGCCCCGTGACGCTGAAGATCAGGCAGGCCGCGGCGAAGACATCGAGGAACAGGCTCCACGCGCGGCCGGTATTGCGGCCCTTGTGGAGGTCGTTCAGGTAGGAAATCCAGCCGCGGCTGGTCTTCTCGTACTGCACTTCGCCGGTATCCAGCGCCAGGCTTACCCAGGCATCGCCCCCCGGGCGCGGCAGCGAAACATAGATCTCCTCGCCCGACCACTCGGCCTCGCGCCCGGCGGCGTCGATATCCAGCGTGCGTGCCAGCCACTCGGCCAGCACGGGGGGCACCGGGCCCTTGTCGCCGTGCTTGAGCTGGCGCAGCGAACCGGTCAGCGCGGCGGGCGCGCTTTCCGTGCGGGTGACCACTTGCGGCCTGGCCTCGATCTGGCCGGCGTGGTTGAGCGTAAATCCGGTCACGGCAAACAGCAGCATGCCAATCAGGCAAAGCGCCGAGCTGATCCAGTGCCACTGATGCAGGTGCTTGAGCCAGAAGGCGCGGCGCTGCTGGCCGGCTCCCAGCGAGATTTCGGTCATATCGGTTTTCCGGCGCGCGGCAAGCGGTGCGAGGCCATGGATGGCGCCTGGCTGGCCGGCCTGCCCGATGCGCGCTGATGCTACGGCGCCCCGCGAGGTGACGCTTCAGGCAAATAAGGCGAAAGGATAATGGTTCTCATTTGAAACCGCAATGCCTCGCCCGGGGGGCGAAGATTACGCGGAATTACATGGCCTGGCGGGCCGCGCCAGCCCCGCGAATCCGTTTGTGCAGTAGTACACACTTACGCTGTCTACGGCTGCAACCCTTGCTGCACTTGAGGAAACTCCCTACTCCGCTACCGTCAAGTTTGGCTTTGTCGCGGCCGTTATCGCGTCAGCAATGAAATGAATCGCGATACCTAAAAGAAGGGGGAGAGAATGCTGGAGCGCCTGAGCCTGAGGAAGAAATTACTGTTGCCGTTGCTGCTGAGCTGGGTCTGCCTGCTGGGCCTGACGCTGTGGGATGCCTGGCAGATGCGCGAACTGCGCCTGGACGAGCGCAAGCTGGACCTGGCGCATGTGACCGATACCGCGCTATCGATGGTGAAGGAATATGAGGCGCTGGGCCGCAGCGGCAAGCTGCCGATGGACGAAGCCCGGCAGCAGGCGCTGGACCGCGTGCGCGCCATGCGCTTCGGCGAAGACGGCTATTTCACCCTGATGCGTTCCGACGCCGTGGTGGTGATGCACCCGTTCAAGGCGGAGATGAACGGCAAGGACATGAGTGACATGAAGGATCCCAACGGGACCTTCCTGTTCCGCGAGATCGCCGAGATCGGCAAGGGCGCGGGCCACGGATTCGTGCATTACCTGTGGGCCAAGCCGGGCTCCGAGGCGCCGCAGCCCAAGCTGAGCTACGTGGCCAACTTCAAGCCCTGGGACTGGAACTTCATCGCCGGGGTCTACCTGGACGATATCGACGCCGCCTTCCGCCAGTCCCTGCTGAAGTCACTGGCCTTGCTGCTGGGTATCGGCACGCTGATGACGGTGGTGGTGATGCGCATCGCCGGCGGCCTGCACAAACAGCTGGGCGGTGAGCCGGCGCTGACTTCGCAGATTGCCGCGCGGATTGCCGAAGGCGACCTGGCCAGCGAGGTGCGCCTCGCGCAGAACGACCGCCACAGCGTGCTGTTCGCCATGCAGCAGATGCAGAACCGGCTGACCGGCGCCATCGGCAGCATCCGCGGCTCGGCCGATTCGATCGCCAACGCCGCGCGCGAGATCGCCGCCGGCAACTCGGACCTGTCGCGCCGCAGCGAGGAACAGGCGGCTTCGCTGGAGCAGACCGCGGCCAGCATGGAGCAGCTCACCGGCACGGTACGCCAGAGCGCCGACAACGCGCGCCAGGCCAGCCGGCTGGCCGAAGGCGCCTCGGAGATCGCGGTGCGCGGCGGCGAGATCGTCGGCAAGGTGGTCAACACCATGGGTGAGATCAAGGCGGCCTCGGGCAAGGTGGTGGACATTATCGGTGTGATCGAAGGCATTGCCTTCCAGACCAACATCCTGGCGCTCAATGCCGCCGTGGAAGCGGCGCGTGCCGGCGACCAGGGCCGCGGCTTCGCGGTGGTGGCCGGCGAGGTGCGCAGCCTGGCTCAGCGCAGCGCCACCGCGGCCAAGGAGATCAAGAGCCTGATCGGCAACTCCGCGCAGCGCGTGGACGACGGCGCGGCGCTGGTGGAAACCGCGGGCCAGGCCATGGACGAGATCGTGCAGGCCGTCAAGCGCGTGACCGACCTGATGGGCGAGATGCGCGCCGCCACCGAAGAGCAGACCGGCGGCATCGAGCAGGTCAACCAGGCCGTCACGCAGATGGACCAGATGGCGCAGCAGAACGCCGCGCTGGTGGAACAGGCCGCCGCGGCCGCGGCCTCGCTGGAAGACCAGGCCGACGCCCTGCACAAGGCGGTCGGCACGTTCCGGCTGGCGGGCGCCTGAGCGCAGCCCGCGCAGTGACAGTGCAATGAAAGAGCAATGAGGGGTCAGTAGAAGGGGGCGCCGGAAAGCCGGCGCCATGTGTTGTGCGTGATACGCACTTTTCGTGCGCCGGGGACTTTCCCGCTGCCCGGCGCACGATTTTCTTCCCGCCCAGCCTGCCCTAGGCCGATTCGCCCGGCGCTCGGGCACCGCTCGCCATGAGCTGCTGGGCGAGCAGGTTCGCATGCGGTGTCAGTGCGGAGAAATCGCGCGCGCACAGGTGCAACTGCCTCGACGTCCACGGCTCCGACAACGCAACCAGCGCCAGCCCGGGCCGGCGCAGTTCCGCCGCGAAGGCTTCGGACAGGATGGCGATGCCGACGCCCGCCTCCACCATCTCCCCGACACTGGCCACGCTTCTGAGCCGGACCCGGTATCCGATCTGGCGCCCGAGACGGGTCGCGCGTTCGCCCAGGTGGCTTTCCAGCGCGGCATCCGCCAGGCCGACAAAGGGTTCGCCGATGATGTCCGCGAAGGCCACCCGCGGCTGGCCGCTGATGCGGTGCGCGCTGCCCGCCACCACGACAAGCTGGTCGCTTGCCAGCAAGCGGGTCTGCAGCGCCGCCAGGTCGGCAATGTCGGCGACGATGCCCAGCTCGGCGCGCCCCTCCGCAATGGCGCGGACGATCTCGGCGCTCGGCTGCTCGTCAAGGTCGACCGACAGGTCCGGGTGAGCCACCAGGAAGCGGCGCAGCTCGCGCGGCAGGAACGCGGCCAGTGCCGCCGTGTTCGAAAGCAGCCTGATGCGGCCCTTGAGGCCGGTGGCGTAGGTCCGCAACTCGCCGCGCATCTGTTCCACCTGCCCCAGGATCAGACGCGCGTGCCGCACCAGCGCGTCGCCGGCCGCGGTCGTATGCACGCCGCGCCGGGTGCGCTCCAGCAGGGGCGCGCCCAGTGCGGCCTCCATGCCGGACACGCGTTCGCTTGCGGAAGCCAGCGCCAGGTTCACGGCCTGCGCGCCCGCCGTGAGGCTGCCCTGTTCGACCACGCTCAGGAACAGGCGCATATCGGTGAGATCGAAGCGCATGGGGTCGGTCCTCGCTTAGCTGCTTTCGGTTTCTCCGAAGACTAGCACTGGAATTGCCAGATTGCCCATGCCAGCTCGCGCACCTACCATGGCTGGCATGAACGATACTCTGCTGCTCTCCCTGGCCGGCTTGACTGCAGGCGCCATGAACGCACTCGCCGGGGGCGGCTCGTTCGTCAGCCTGCCAGCCATGATTGCCACCGGCGTGCCATCGGTTCAAGCGAATGCTTCGAGCACGGTTGCCTTGTTTCCGGGCGGAATCGCGAGTGCGTGGGCCTACCGCAGCGACCTCGGGCCGGTCGGTGCCGTGTCGCTGCGGCCATTGCTGCTGTCGACGGTCATCGGGGGCGTGGTCGGTGCGGTACTGCTCTTGTGGACGCCGGCAAAGACCTTCGACGTCGTGCTGCCCTGGCTGCTGCTGGTGGCCAGCCTGGCGCTGTCGTTCGGGCGCCGGGCCGGGGAATGGCTGCGGAGCCGCTACCACATCCGGCCTGCGGCCGTTCTCGCCGTCCAGTTCGGGCTGGGGGTCTACGGCGGCTACTTCGGCGGCGCGGTAGGCATCATGATGATGGCCGTGTGGGGCCTGCTCGACAGCCGCGACCTCAAGAGCCTGAATGCCCCGCGCACCCTGCTCGTCACCGCCGCCAACACCATGGCGGTCTTCATCTTCATGGCCGCGCGCGCGGTGCATTGGCCGAACACGATCGTGATGCTGCTGGCGGCAACCGTCGGCGGCTACGCGGGCGCGCAGATCGGCCGCCGCACGCCTGCAAACGTGGTGCGCGCCGTGACCCTGACGCTGACGGCCTGCATCACCCTGGCGTTCTTCGTCCGTGCCTATATGCCTGTACGGCCCTGGTAGACCCGTGGTCCGCCGATCCAGGTGGCCGTGGCAGGCCCGAACCGCCTCGCCGTGCATGTTGCACTTGCGCGAGTTTCAGGGAAACCGGGAGACTTCGATGATTGCCGCACTCATGGAAACCATTGGCGCGCTTGCCATGCTCGCCAGCATCTCTGCCAGGATCGCCCTCCTCCTGCCTCGCGGAAAGCCGGCCGGGCGCGACGCCCGGCCGGCGACTCGCCGCCGCTAGCCCCGATCCGACTCCATCGGCATACGGGCGCCAGGTCGTGACACCCGTCCGCCCGTCATCATCCGCCCATCCCGCGAACGCCCCTCGACCCCCTCGAAAAAAGCTGCAAATTCCCCTTGTAATGAGATTAATTCCCATTTACTATGGCATCACTGTCTGACGCGAGGCAAGCAAGACCAGCCCGGCGAGGACAACGGAACAAAGTAGCAGAGCAAGTAGCAGAGCAAAGTAGCGCAATACAGGAAGGCCGGCGGCAAGCCCGCGGCAAACAGGATTTTCGATGTCGCGCATGGCGCGGCATCCATCACCGTCTTTTGTGGGGACCGCTCCGTACCGCGGAGCGTTTGGCAGTAGCCAGTCACCGGAAGATCGGGAAAGCAACCAGACCCCGCTTTCCCGATCAGCTCTTCGGCTGACAAGCCAAGCCATCTTTTTATTCCGCAAGCCGTGGCAACACGTCTTGCAGCCAGCGGGCGGCCTTCCTTGCAGGATGCCGCCCGCTGCATTCCTGCGGTCTGGATGGCGTACGTTGGCGCGCAGCGCGCGGCGGCGCGGCCGGCCGGAGCACGTCATTTCCGATTGATGCGTCCCCGCCCGGGCGCAAAGCCGCAGCATGTTGATGCCTCCCGACAGTACCGAACCCATTGACCTGAAGCGCGCCGGCCTCAAGGCGACCTCGCCGCGTGTTCGCGTGCTGGAAGTCTTCCGCGCCAGCGAACGCCGCCACCGCAGCGCCGAGGATGTCTATCGCATCCTGCTGGCACAGGACGTCGACGCCGGCTTGTCCACCATCTATCGCGTGCTCAACCAGCTGGTGCAAGCCAATATCCTGCTGCGCCACAGCTTCGAGTCCGATCACGCGGTCTTCGAGCTCAACGAAGGCGGCCACCACGATCACCTGATCTGCGTGGCCTGCGGTCACGTGGAGGAATTCCGCGACGAAGCCATCGAAGCCCGCCAGCGCGAGGTGGCCACCGCCAATGCGTTCGTACTGCGCGAACACATGCTGGTGCTGTACGGCCTGTGCCCGAAATGCCGGGCCGACAAGTCCATCAACTGACACGGCCCGCGGTTCCCTTCCCCTGCCCCGGAACCTCGGCCCCGCCCGGCCTCCGACCCATGCGGCCGCCGGGCAGCTACCGGAGTCCGCCATGGATCGCCAGATCAAACCCCTGCCTGAACTCAAGCGCTTGCTGAGCCATTGGCTGCGCGAGCAACCCGGCTGCCAGGATTGCCAGCTGCGCGCGGTGTGCATCCACCGGCCTGACCATACCGGCTGCAACTGGAGTGCGGAGGTGGATTTCCCCGACCGCAGCGAGGAAGACGCCGTGCGGAGCCTGCCGCTGGCCCGGCGGGTGGTGGTGCGGGTGCGCGAACGCTTCAATGTCGAGGGACTGAACGGCGGCGGCGCACTGGCCCCGGCATCCTAGGCCGGCGGCTGGCGGGCGCGTCCTCCGTCGCCCCCCACCCCTGCCCCTCGCTCTCACATCCGGCTAGAATCCCCCCCTGCTGCCGCGCGCACGACGCGGCCCACATCAAGTTCAAGCCGGATTGTCCATGCCCACCACCTCTGCGCCCCGCCGCGCGCTACTGGCACTCGCCATCACCATCAGCGCCTCGGCCGGCTGGGCAGCAGACAGCGACCCGGCAGGCGCGGCAGGCACGGCAACCGCGACGCCGCCCGCCAGCAAGTGGAAGATCTCGGCCGGCCCCGGCGTCTACGTAGCACCGGATTTCCCCGGCGCGCGCACCTCGCTGGTCTACCCGATCATCTACCAGGACATCGACTACGGCGGCCGCTTCTTCTCGCGCGGCTTCGACCTGCTCGGCGTGTATGCGCTCAACAACGATATCTGGCAGATCGGCGCCGACTTCCAGTTCGACCCGACCTGGCGGCGCAGCAAGGACGATCACCGCCTCAATGGCCTGGGCGACGTCAACATGACCATGCGGGCGCGGGCATTCGCGCAGGCACAGGTCTCGTTCATCACTTTCTCGGCGGACGTGGCGCAGGACATCGCCGGCCAGGGGCAGGGCTTGATCGCCAACGGCGACGTGCTGTTCAGCCTGCCAGCCGGCAAGTGGCTCTTCACGCTGGGCCCGGGCGTGACCTGGACCAATAGCAAGTACATGCAGACCTTCTTCGGCGTGACGGCGGACCAGAGCGCGCGGTCGGGCCTGCCGACGCATGCGGTGGGAGCCGGGCTGAGGGAATGGCACGCCAACGGCATCGTCAGCTATGAGATCTCGCGCAACTGGTCGGCGCTGGGCTTGCTCACCTTCGCGCGGCTGGAGGGGGATGCGGCCAGCAGCCCGGTCACCCAGCGGCGCCAGCAATGGACCGCCATGACCGCGGTGACCTACCGGTTCCGCTGAATCGGCATCGCGCCGCTCAGGGTCGTCCGGACCCTGGTACGGCCGCCGCCACGGGCGCAGCCGAGGCCGGCCTCAGCACCAGCCAGACCGCCAGGCCGATCAGCGCGCCGCCGACGGCGTGCGCCCACGACAATTTCTCGCCCAGGAACAGCGCGCCCCACACGATGCCGAACGGCGGGATCAGGAAGGTCACGGTCAGCGAGCGCACCGGGCCCAGGTCCGCGATCAGGCGGTAATAGAGGATGTAGGCGATGGCAGTGCACAGCATCCCTACGCCCAGCATCGCCAGCCACACCCCCGCCCCGGCGGCCGGAAGCGTATTCTCGCGCCACAGCGCGACACCGCAGAACGGCAGCAGGAACAGCGTGGCGCCCACCATGCTGCCGGTGGCCACCAGGCGGCTGTCGAGCCCGCCCTGCGCCGTGATCCAGCGCCGCGCCAGGAAGCCGGCCAGCCCATAGCAGGCCGTGGCCACCAGGCAGGCGCCCGCGCCCAGCAGCACCTGTGGCGTGAAGGCCACGGGGCCGGTACGGGTCAGCACCCCCACCCCCGCCACGCCAAGCACCACCCCGCCTGCCTTGGCCAGCGTCAGGCGCTCGCCGAAGCACAGCGCGCCGATCAGGACGCCCATCAGCGGCGTCATCGCATTGAACACGGCGGAATAGCCGGCCGGCAGCCACAACGCCGCAAACGCGTACATGACAAACGGAATGCCCGAGTTGATCACGCCCAGTGCCATCGCCGCGCGCCACTTGCCGCGCATATCCCAGCGCACGCGCATCAGGGCAAGATAGGCCACCAGTGTCAGCCCGCCGACCAGCACGCGCAGGAAGGCAGCCGTGAAGGGGCCGAGCACCGGTGCGCCGATGCGCAGGAACAGGAAACTGGCGCCCCAGATGGCGGCCAGGCTTAGCAGGCGAAACAGGTCGGCGGGTCTCATGGCTTCGGGGCTGACGGGAGATGGCCGGATTAGACGCGCGGCCGGGGTGGGATGCAAGCTGCTTTCGGACATCTGCCTGCGCGGAAATGCCCGTAAAAGATGCGTTTTCGCCTCATCCGTGTCACTTCGCCGCGGACTGCCCGGCAGCCGCCCCACAAAAGAGGGGTGACTCAAATGGGACGTGACAAGCCGTATTAAGTTATTTTAAAATCTGGTCTGCGCCAGAGTTAATTGACCCCTCCGACGCATTCCCGACAAGCCGCCACATACGTGGCGGCTTCTTTTTTTTGCGGCGCGTGATCCACAACTATAAATCAACGTCAACCGCAATGGGAGATCCCGCGTTTGCAGCGACATGAAACGACAGTTCCTTGGCTTGCTCGCCCGCATCTACGTCCTCCAGTTTGCCGTCGAAGTACCGGCCACCGTGGCCATGCTCGCCGAAATGCTGATGGAGTACGGCTTCCAGGTGGATATTGGTTCCGTGCGGCCGCTGCTGCGCGCGCTGCAGATGGAAGGGTACATCGAAAGCGTCCTGCGCGACGGCATCGGACGTGTCTACCTGATCACTGAACGCGGGCGCGAAGAACTGCGCAGCAGCCGCGCCCATGTGGACGAACTGTACCGCCGCCTGCACGCGCGCCCGGACCCCTCGGAAGTCGCCAACGGCTGAGGCTGGCGAGATGGTGGCGCCTCCTGCCTGGCGCCAGCAGGGATCCACGGGCCGCCGCGCACCCGCTGTGCACCCGCTGCGTACCCGTTTCTGCGTGGCCAAGATCGGCTCCCCGACATGACAAAGACCCGGACAAGGCAGCGCAGATCGCACCGCCGTTCCCGGGCCGTGGTCTTCCATGCGTGACCGGCCTGCGGCTCGCGCCGGCTGCAGGCATCCCCTGCTGCCTCACTTCTTCTCGGCCTTGCCTTCGTAGCGCTTGCCCCACTCGGCGAGGCACCGTCACGTTGCCGAAGCGTTGTCATTGGACGTGGGGATGAAGACGACGAATTCGCTCTACCGCGGTCATCGATTCGCTGCAGCGGTCATCAGTCAGGCGGTCCGCTAGTAATTCCGCTTCCACCTGAGCCTGCGCGATTATCGAGGAGCGGTTATTCGCTATGCCAAACTGACAACGCCGAACCGCTTGCCTACCTGTTCGACCGCGAGGAACGCGCGGCCCGGCCCGGACCCACCTGCCTGCATGAATGAACACCCCTTGGTGCCATGATGACAACTGGCAGCTTAGGGACGGTGCGTGCCATGCAGATGGCAGTCGGGCAAAGAATGCCGATGCAGGTATCGGCGGATTTTGGACCGGCCCGCGCGGGCGGCCCCCGGGCTTACTGGTTGGACGCCACCCGCTGCGCGCGCGCCGGCATGGCCGCCCCGCCCCCGGCCGCGCAGATCTCCATCAGCCCGCTGAGCGGCACGGCCTGGCAGAACAGGTAGCCCTGCACGGCGTCGCAGCCATGCTCGCGCAGGAAGGCGAACTGCGCCTGCGACTCCACCCCTTCGGCCACCACCTGCAGATGAAGCTGGTGGCCAAGCGTGATGATGGCGGCGGCCACGGCCTGGTGATGTTCGTCGTGCGCCACGTCGTCGACGAAGGACTTGTCGATCTTGAGCTTGTCGATCGGCAGCCGCGTCAGGTAGCTCAGGCCCGAATAGCCGGTGCCGAAATCGTCGATCGACAAGCCCACGCCAAGCGCGCGCACGCGCTCGAAGGTATCGATGGTCTTGCTGCCGCCTTCGATCAGGATGCCCTCGGTGACCTCGATGGTCAGTGCGCGCGCGGGCAGCCCGGCCGCCTCCAGGCACTGCGTGACCATGGCGGGGAAGCCGGCCTGGCGCAGCTGCAACGGCGAGATATTGACCGCCACCTCCAGCTCCAGCCCCAGCTGGCTGCGCAGTTGCTGGATCTCGCGGCAGGCGGTAGCCAGGATCCACTCGCCCAGCGGCATGATCAGCCCGCTCTGCTCGGCGATGGGGATGAACTCGGCCGGCGGGATCACGCCGCGCTCGGGCGTCGCCCAGTGGATCAGCGCTTCCACGCCGGCAATGCGCAGCGTCGCGGCGTCGACGATGGGCTGGTAACGCAGCCTGAACGCCTGCGTGGCCAGCGCGCGCCGCAGCAGGCCTTCGATGGTGAATCGCGCCATCGAGGCCTCCGCCATCTCGCTGGAGAAGCGGCTGAGCTGCGCGCCACCCCGGCGCTTGGCCGCGTACATGGCGGCGTCGGCATTCTTGAGCAGGTCGGCCAGGTTGTCGCCGTCGTCCGGGCACAGCACCATGCCGATCGACGGCGTCACGCGCAGGCGCTGGCTGCCCAGCTGCAGTTCTTCCGACAGGCGCGCCAGGATCTTGGCGGCAACCAGTTCGGCCTCGCTGTCCTGGGCTACGGCATCGAGCACCACCACGAACTCGTCGCCGCCCATGCGCGCGACCAGGTCGGCGTGGCGCACGGCGGCCTTCAGGCGGTCGGCCACGATGCGCAGCACTTCGTCACCGATATGGTGGCCCAGCGACTCGTTGATGCGCTTGAACTGGTCCAGGTCCAGCAGCAGCAGCGCGATGCGTTCGCCCTTGCGCAGCGCGCGCTGCAGCACGAGTTCCGTGCGCGCATGCAACTGGGCGCGGTTGGGCAGGCCGGTGAGCGCGTCGTGGTGCGCCAGGTGGCGGATGTACTCGTCGGCGCGCTTGCGCTCGGTGAGATCGTGCGCGATGGCGAGGTAGCCGCCGCCATCGATCGCCGCGGCTGCCTGCACCGTGCCCTGCCCCGCATCGTGCGCCGGCGTGCCGGGCAGCGCCGTGAGCGTCAGTTGCACCGGCAGGCGCGAGCCGCCCTTGCGCACATAGGTCCATTCCTGCTCGTCGGCGAGCCCCAGGCGCGCCTTGCCGATCACGGCAGGCAGGCCGGCGGCGACCGGCTCGCCCAGTTCGCTGCTGAGCGTGGCCGCGCGTGCCGTGACTTCCCCTGCGTCGAGAAAATCGAGATAGCGCATGCGCCCGGCCACTTCGCTGGCCTGGTACCACAGCATGCGCTGGCCGGCGCGGTTGAGGCCGGTCACGAGCCCGTCGCGGTCGAAGGTGATCACGCACAGCGCGGTATGGTCGAGCACGCGCGCGCTGCGCTCGGCCTGTTCGGCAGCCGCCAGTTCGGCGCGGCGCACCGCGCTCAGGTCGGTCACGATCCACAATACGCGGCCGGCCCCTGCGGCAGGCACCGGCGTGGCTGTCACGCGCACCGGAAACACCGTGCCGTCGGCCTTGCGCGCGGGGGTATCGATGCGGCCTGCGAGCGCGCCCCCGGCCAGCGTGACGGCCTCCGGCAGCAGGGTGGCGATGGCAACGCCCGCGAACTGGTCGCGCGCCTTGCCGAACATGGCCGTGGCAGCGGCGCTGGCAGTCTGCACGCTGCCCTGGTCGTCGCACACGAAAAAGGCGTCGGTGGCGCCGGCCAGGCCGGCGCGCTGCAGTGCGCCGTCGGCCTGGCGCGCCTGGCGCGCCCGCACCGCCAGCTGCCACGCGCGGCGTTGCTGGCGAGCCAGCGCCAGCACCAGCCAGGCCAGCAGTAGCGAGGCCAGCAAGCCGCCTGCCAGCACCAGCAGCGCGCGGCGCGGCCGGTGCGCGGCCTCGAAGGCGGGCATGGTGGCGCCGCGCAGGATCCACACGCGCCCGCCGAACGTCAATTCGCGTTCGGCCTCGATCATCGGTGCCGGCGGGCGCAGGTCGCCCGCCGCCGGTTCGGCATCGCCGGCCAGGAACGTGGCAGGCGCGGCATCGCGCCCGTCGAAAAGCATCAGCGAAAGCGATCCGGCCGCGGGCAGGCTGACGCCGCGCAGCAGATCGTCCAGCCGCAGCGCGGCATACACGTAGCCGGTCACCGCCTGGCGGCGCTGCGCCGTCGTATTGAGCGGCAGGCCGTTGCCATACACCGGCATATAGATCGCTGCGGCGCGCTGCGGCGCCTGTGCCTCGCTCTCGCGCACCGTTTGCAGGCCGGCGGTGAGGCGCGCCTCGCCGCTGTCGCGGGCGGCTTCGGCCGCGGCGCGGCGCGCGGGATCGCTCAGGATGTCAAAGCCGAGTCCGCGCGTGAGGCGACCCGAAAGCGGCTCGACAAAGACGATGGGCGCATATTCGTCGCGCGCGCCGCGCGGGTAGACCTCGAACACGGGCACGCCTTCGCGGCGCATGGTCTCGCCCAGTCGCTCCAGGTCGCGCGCCGCGGTCAGGCGTGCATAGCCGATCGAGTGGGTACCGGGCGGCAGGTCGTCGACCTGCGTGGTGTACAGGTAGTTGCGCCACTGCGCCCGTGTGATGGCGGGATCCGCGGCGAACAGCCCCGTGGCGCCGCGCAGCAGCTGCTCGTTCTCCTGCAGCCGGCGCTGCAAGGCGCTGAAGACCGGCGTGTAGTACCCGTCGAAGTCGTCGCGCGCCACTTCCCGCTCGAGCGCGCGCATGCCGTACCACGCGCGGCCCGTGACCAGCGCGCCGGCAGCGGCAACCAGCAGGGATAGCAGGACAGGCGAGAGTGAGGGCAGTTTCATGTATGGAGTTGGCGCGATTGTCAGCCCTCAATCAACCCTCAAGGCTTCGCCCTGCCGCCGCCGGGCCACGAGGCACTATACCTTGGCGGCCATGGCTCGCCCAGCCCTGGCGCACCGGCGCAACGTGCGATGCCACACGCACATGCCGCGGCCCCGGAACGGGTATGCCGGGCTCGCGCATGGCTGGCGCTTGTGGTAGGGTTGCCGGGCCCGCAACCCCGCCGAAGCCGGACGTCCCGGTAGCCATGCGGGCAGGCCGGCCAGCAGGCACGCGCCATTTCCCGACTTTGCCGGCCAGCATGCCATTCGTTTCGCTTTCCCTGAAGGCGCGCCTCGCGCTGATCAGCACGGCGCTCGCCGCCGTGCTCGGTACCGGCATCGTGCTGGCTTCGCTCTATTACGCGCACGACGACCTGCGCGCCGCGCTGCAGGACCAGCAGGACTCCATCGTCAAGCTCGCCGCCAACCAGCTCGACACCGCCATGGAAGACCGCATCACGCTGCTGTCCCACCTGGCACCGCAGCTGGTCGGCAAGCTGACGCTTCCCCGGCCCGAACTGCGCCGCTTGCTCGAGAGCCGCATCCCGGTCCCGGCCACCTTCAATGCCTTCATGGTCGCCGACGCCCAGGGCAATATGCTGACCCAGGAGGGCGTGCCGGTGAGCATTGCCGACCGGGACTACTTCCGCCAGGCCGCGCGCACGCTGGAGCCTGTGATCACGCCACCGATCCGCGCCCGCACCAATGGCGCGACCGGCGTGCTGGTGGCGGTGCCGGTCATCTCCCCGCAGGGCGAATTCCAGGGCCTGCTGGGCGGCTGGCTGGATCTGTCCAGCGCCAACTTCCTGGTCGAGATCACGCACAACCGGCTCGGCACCACAGGGTTTTACTGCCTGGTCTCGGCCGGGCGCACGCCGGTCTATGTCCGTCACCCGGATTCTTCCAGGGCGATGCAGCCGGCGCGCGCGCTGGGCGACACCTGCGGCGTGGACGACCGCAGCGGACGGGCCGAATTCCTCGCGCCCGAGCGGCCGCTGATCTCGCGCTACCTGCTGGAAAGCACCGGCTGGGAGCTGGTGGCGGTGCTGCCCGCGCGCGAGGCCTTCGCCCCGCTGCATGCCATGCAGGGGCGCTTCCTGGGGCTGGCGCTGCTGGCGCTGGCGGTGGTGGCGCTGATGATCTGGCTGACCCTGCGCCATCTGCTGGCCCCGCTCACGCGCCTGCACCAGGTGGTGCGCGAGAGCGCGCACGACCTCGCCGCCTACGAGCGGCTGCCGGCCCAGCAGCACGACGAGATCGGCGACCTGGCGCGCGCCTTCGCGCAACTCATGCGCGACGTGCGCCAGCGGCGCGAACAGCTCGACCTCAGCGAGCGCCAGCTGCGCGCGGTCACCGACACCCTGCCCGCGCTGCTGGGCTTCGTCGATACCGAGGAGCGCTACGTCTTCAACAACCTGGCCTACGAGCGGACCTTCGGCATCCCCGTCAGCGAGCTGCGCGGCATGACCGTGCGCGAGCTGATCGGCGAGGCCCGCTACGCGCGCTCGCGGCCGTTCCTGCAGAAGGCCCTGGCGGGCACCGCGGTGACCTTCGAGGTCGAGGACAGCGATCCCGAATACCGCTGCATGGAGACCAACCTGCGCCCGGAATGGAATGCCGACGGCAGCAAGGTCATCGGCGTGCACGTGCATGTGCAGGACGTGACCCAGCGCAAGCTGGAAACCATGCGGCTGTCGCGCATCTCGCGCCTGGACCACCTGACCCAGCTGCTCAACCGCAGCGCGTTCGAATCGCTGCTGCAGGCGGCCATGGCGCGCAGCCGCGAGGACGGCCGGCTGATTGCGCTGCTCTACCTGGACATGGACCGCTTCAAGGCCGTCAACGACTTCCACGGCCATATCACCGGTGACCTGCTGCTGCAGGCCTTCGGGCGGCGCCTGCAGCGCTGCGTGCGCGAGCGCGACGCGGTGGCCCGGCTGGGCGGCGACGAGTTCGCCGTGGTGCTGGAGGATATCGGCGGCGCGGCCAATGCGCGGCGCATCGCCCAGGCCATCGTGCATTCGGTCAGCCGGCGCTTTTTCATCGACGGCGTGTTTGCCGATGTGGACGTGAGCATTGGCGTGGCGCTCTACCAGGGCGCCGAGATGCCCGACCAGGAACTGATGCGCCAGGCCGACACCCTGCTTTACCGCGCCAAGGCCGCGGGCCGCGGCCGCTTCGAGATGGGCCCGCCCGAACTGCTGGAACACGACGGCGGCGCCGCGTCCTGAGCCGGCACGGCGCGGGACCGCCTGCCTACTTGCCCTCGAACGGCACGTGCTTGCCGTCGCGCGACTGGTAGCCGAGCCTGGTGTCGGCACCCATCATCTTCTCCCAGGCCACCATGGCATCCGCGACGGCGTTTGGCTCGCCCTTGAACACCAGCACATCGTTGCCGCAGTTGGGACACTGCCCGCCGAACACGGCGTCGATGCCGCGCAGGTTGGGCGCATCGATGGCGTCGAAGGTGCTGAAGGCGGTCTTGCACGCGCCGCACACCAGTTGCGCGGGCCGCATGCCCTCCAGTTTTGCGCGGGCCTGCTCCGCGCGTTCTGCCTGGCTGCCCCGGCGTTTTGCTTCACCCATGATGCCCTTCCTTTCTACAGCCGATTTGCTGCGCTATCTCTGATTAAGTTGATGGCCGGTCCCGCCCATCCCGCCCACCGCGCTCAGAACGGCAGCGGGCCCACCGCGGAATGCGGCGCCGCCGGCGGGAACGCGATCAGCCCGGTCTGGCGCTGCAGCGCATAGCGCACGTAGACGCCGGCATACCACTGGCGGTAGTCACGCGCGTTGTCGATGCCGAGCAGGCCGCCGACATACAGCTGTTGCGCCGCCTGGTACTCGACCGAGCCCACCAGATTGTAGGCCAGGCCGGTCTTGGACTGGCCGGAATAGACAGCGTTGGTCGAGTTGGTCAGGCCCTTGCTGTTGGCCGTGGCCACCGCCGCGTTGGCCGCCGACTGGGCTGCCGCATCGGTCGGGAAGTAATTGGAATCGTCTTCGCGGAAGGCCTGCATGCCCAGCGCGCCGCGCACATTGTAGGCCAGCCGGCCGGTGCGCCCCGTCAGTGACAGCGGCACCGTCACGGCGAAGTAAGTCTGCGGGCTGAAATAGCCGCCCTGCCCGAAGGTGAAATAGCGCAGGTTGTCGGCATAGCCCATCGACGTGAAGTTGACCCCGCTCATCAGGCGCTGGTCCGGGCTATCGATCACGCGCAGGTAGAAGCCGCCGCCGCCTTCCCAGCGCGTGTTGCGCTTGACGTCGTGGCCGGTCAGCAGGCCGTAGCCACCGTAGCCGTAGATGCCGAAGTAGCCATCGTCCCAGCCCAGGTCGGCGCGCGCGCTGCTGTTCATCACCCCGCCCCACTGCAAGCCTACGCGCTCGTCGCGCACGCCCGCGTAGGACAGCAGGCTGTCCGTCACCGGGCGGCGCGATGCGCCGAGCGACAGCGTGGTGCGCTGGCTCAGCGGCAGGTTCAGCCTGGCACCGGTGTTGACATCGGCGTAGCGAAATCCCAGCGGCGTGCTGCCGATATCGGCGGTGATGCGCTCGGACTCATACGCCACGCCGAGCGCCACGCCGAAGGCGTTCTGCGGCCCGGCCGAGGCGGATTGCAGCGGGGTGCCGGCCAGGTTGACGGGCGTGCCGTTCACCCCGTAGGCCAGCGGGCCGCCGCCGAAGCGCGAAGCATTGTTGAAGTCGCTGCCGACCGAGCCGCTGTCCAGCGCGACCGGCGTCACGCGCGCCACCAGCTTGCCGTTGCCGGCCGCGACCTTGGCTTCGGCCACGACCTGCATCTCGGTGAGCTGGCTCATGCCGGAATCGCCGTTGCGCCCCCGCAGCATGGGGCCGCCGGCGAGCGTGCTGGAGCGCTGCGATTCGATCTCGTTGAGCTCCTGCAGCGCAGTCTTCGGCCCGGTCGGATTGGCCTGCGAGTCGGCCTCGGCCAGCCACGGCGCGCGCGACTGCGCGCCGAATGGCTGGCGGGCAGGTGCGGGCGCACTGGCGGCCACTGGCGCAGGTGCGGACGCGTAGCCGCCGGCAGCCGCCGCGGCCTGCGGCACCGGATACTGGCCTTGATACTGGCCGGCACCCTGCGCCGCGGTTTGCGCCTGATATTGGGCAGGGTATTGGGCCGCATACTGAGCCGGATACTGGGCCGCCTGCTGCGCGCCCTGTGCCGCCGGATAAGCCGGATAGGCACCGTAGCCCTGCGCCGCGCCGCTGGCGGCGGTCGTGCTGCCCCGCGCAGCCTTGCCGCGCGTACTGGCGCTGGCGGCAGGGGCGCGCGCCGGCGCGGGCGCCTGTTGCGCGGGATAGTAAGCCTGCGGTGGCTGGATGGCCGGCGCCATCGCCGGCGCGGCGGCACCCACCGGTGCCGGGATGTAGGGCTGGCCATAGGCCTGGCCGCCGGTATTCATCATCACCGGCGCCGCCATGACCGCCTGGGACTGAGGCTGGGCCGCGGCCACCGGACCCGGCACGGCGAGATACGGCGCCTGCGAGCCGGGCAGCGGCAATTGCGAGCTGGAGCGCTGGCCCGGCAGCCCGACGAAGGGATTGGACGGCACGCGGTCGAAGCCCGCGCCGCCCGGGCGCCCCGCCGGCGGCGCGCCCGCCGCGGTCTCGGCCGCCACCGCGGCGCGGAAGTATTCCGCCGCGCGCGCGGTCTTGCCCTCGGCGCGGTAGAGCCGCCCGGCGGCAGTCAGCACCTTGGGCGACCTGGGCGCCTGGGCCAGGGCCATCTGCAGCGTGCCCTCGGCCCAGCTGTACTCCTTGGCCGCGGTGGCGGTGCCGATCGCGGCCAGCATCAGGTCGAGGTTGCGCGGGTCCTTTTCCAGCACGCTCTCGTACAGCGAGAGTGCCTTCTTGTTCTCGCCGGCCTGCGCGTACATGCGCGCCAGGCTGGCACGCACGGCGCTGTTGCCGGGGCGCTCGGACAGCGCCGGGGCCAGCATGTCGTACGCCGCCACCAGGTCGCCGCTCTCGGTGAGCGCGTCTGCCTGGCGCACGATATAAGCCACGCGCAGGTCGTCGTAGTCGCGCCGCTGCGACGCGCTCAGGTTGGCCGCGGCAAGCTGGCGCAGCACGCCGGCCAGCTCCACGTCCTGCCTGGTCTTGAGCAGGATGGCGGCGTACTGCAGCTGCATGCCGATATCCGGGCGCGGAGTGCGGCTCATCACGTTGCGCATCAGCGACAGCGCGCGCGCCTCGTCGCCGGCATCGGCGTAGGCCAGGGCCAGTGCGCCGAGCTGGTCGGCATCCTGCTGGGCGTAGCGCTCGGCCTCCTGCAGCACGGCCAGCGCCGCGGGCTGCTGGCCGGCCGCGGCCAGGCCGCTGGCGCGCTCGGCCTCGGCGTGCACCCACAGGCGGCGCTGCAGGGTGCCCATGTCGCGCGTGCGGTTCTGCGGCGGGATGCGCTCGAGCGCATCGAGCCCGCTCTGCCATTCGCCGGTCTCGGCCGACAGCAACGCGCTGGCGTAGAGCGCGTCGGGCATGTTCGGGTTGGACAGCAGCAGGCCGTCCATGATGCTGCGGGCCTGTTCCTTGAGCCCCATCGCGGCATAGGTGCGCGCCACGTCGAGCCGCACCCACGGATTGGTGGGGTCGGCCGCCATCGCGTCTTCGAGCGCGCGGCGCGCGCCCGCGGTATCGCCGCGCTGCAGGGCAGCGCGGGCCTGGCCGCGCGCCTCGTCGGCGCGCAGCTTGCCGAGCGAACCCACTTTTTCCTGCTGGGCCGGCGTGAGGTTCTGCACGATGGCGAGCGCCTCCGCGCTCTTGTTCTGCGCGGACAGCACGCCGACCAGCCCGCGCGTGGCGTCGGGATTGTCGGGCTGCTGCTTGAGCACGCGCCGGTAGGCGGCTTCGGCCTGCGCGTACTGGCCTTCCTCGGCCATCAGGTCGGCCAGGGCCACCTGCGCGGACGGCTCGCGCGCATCGAGCTTGATGGCGCGCTCGAGCAGGCGGCGCGCCTCGGCGCGGTTGCCGCCGTTGCGCGCAGCGGTAGCCTGCTCGGACAGCAGCCAGTAGGTGGCGCTGTTCTGCGCGCTGCGGTAGCGCCCGCCCGCGCCGCGCCTGGCGGCCTGGTCGAAGTAATCCACCGCCTCGGCGAACTTCTCCTGCTTGAGGCGCAGCACGCCCATGCCGCCGAGCGCATCGGCGTCTTCGGGGCGCTGCGCCAGCGCGGTCTGGAAGCGTTCGCCGGCACGCTCCAGATCGCCGGCATCCATGGCGTCGAAGCCCTGCTGCACGATCTGGCGTACCGGGCTCGCGCCGGCGCCAGCCACGCGCGTGGCCTCCTGCTGCTGTTGCTGCGGTGCCTTGACCGCATCGAGCTTGGCGCGGATGGTGGCGTCGTCAGGATGGCCGGCCAGCCAGGCCTGGTACAGCGATACATCGGCGGGCCGGCCGCCCAGCCAGGTCAGCGCGCGCCGCCAGCTTTCGGCGGCGGGGCCGGCCACGTCAGTGCCTTTCGAGAGCGCTTCGAGCTGCCGGATGCCGTCGCGGCGGGTCGCTTCGCGGTAGGTCAGGTGCTGCGCCAGCGCGAGCTGGGCGCGGTTGTCGGACGGGTTGGCGCGCGCCAGTTGTTCGAGGCCCTTGCGCGCCTCCTCCCAACCCTGCGCGGTGCCGCCCAGCGTCTGGTAGTACTCCAGCGCCAGGTTGCCCTGAGGCACGGCACCGCCCGCGGCCTGCTGGTAGCGCTTGACCGCTTCCTCGCTCTGGCCGCTGCGCGCGAGCTGGCGAGCCTGTTCCACCTGCTGCCCGGTGCCGCCGCTGCTGATGGCCTGGGTCAGGCGCGCCACCAGCGGCGAGCCGGGCTGGGCCTTCTTGAGGCGCTCCAGGTATGTGCGCGCGCTGTCGGCGCGGCCGGCTTCGGCCTCGGCCACGCCCATGCCATAGAGCGCTTCAGGCTGGTTCGGGTTGAGCCGCAGGATCTTCTGCCAGGCTTCGGCGGCGCGATCGCTGCGCCCGCGTTCCTGCCAGTACCTGCCCTGGTCCACCAGCAGCTTGACCGGATCCTCCTGCGCGGCCGCGGCGGCGGCGAACGCGGCCAGCAAGCTCAGCACGAGCGTCTTCGCGCGCAGGTTCTTCGCGCCTTGCCCCAGCGTAGAAAGGGTCGCGCGTCCGTTCACGGCCGGGCGCTTGCGGTTCTGCATGTCTTCTCCCACTCCAGCTCCAGTTGGCCCGAGGGCGCGAACCGGTAGCGGCCTTCGGCAAAGCCGAGGCCGAATAGTCCTAGTACGGTGTCGTAATACGTCGCGGCGGGTTTCCCCGCGTCGAGCATGGTTTCCGCGCGCGTGCGCTGCGCCGCCGCGGCCGGCGATCCGGCCGCCTGCAGGAAGGGCACCAGCGCGGCGGAAAAACCCAGGGGGCCATCGCCCTCGAGCGCGCCGCTGTCGGCGTGCATGCGCTCGGGCGGCGCGGCGCGGCCCACCATGCGCTGCGCCTGCGGCGCCAGCGCCTTCATCAGCACGCGGCCGGCGGCATCGCCACGCGGCGTCATGCCTGCCCACAGGTAGACACGGATGGCGTCATAGCTGCTCACATCCCCCTTGAGCGGATCGGTGAGCAAGCCGTAGCCGGACGGGTCCGCGCGGTACGCCGACCAGTCCGGCACGATGCCCTGCCTGGCCACCCCTTCGACCAGCTTGCCGGTCTGCGCCGCCAGCGTGCCCCACGGGCCGGACGGGTCGGCGCCCGCCAGCCGGCGCAGCAGCGGCACCGGCAGGTAGCTGGCGTTCAGGCGCCACTGGCGCGGCCCGTCGTCCTTGCCTTCGGCGAAGCCCTGCGGGCCCGGCAGCAGCATGGCGCCGAAGCCGGGCAGCGACACCACTTCCTGCTTTGCCACGAGCTTGAGCAGCGCGCGCGCCTGCTCGGCGTAGCGCGGCTGGCGCCACAGGCGCGCGGCCTCCAGCAGCGCGAAGGCGAACCACAGGTCCGCATCCGCCGCGGGATTGGCGTCGATCACGCCCCACGAGCCGTCGGCGCGGCGGCCCCACTGCCACGCGGGCAGCTTGTCCTGCAGGTTGCCCGCGCCGAGGTTGGCGATGCTCCATTGCCAGAGGCGGTCGAAGGTGGCGCGGTCGTTGGCGACCAGCGCGAACACCATCCCGTAGGACTGGCCTTCGGAAGTGCTGTGCTGCTCGCGCGTGGACGGGTCGAGCACGCGGCCATCGCCTTGCACGAAGCGCGCCAGGAATTGCTGGTACAGCGGCCAAGGACAAGCGGCGGGCACGGCGGCGGCGGCCAGCACGGGCCAGCCGCCCAGCGCCGCCAGCGCGCCGCAGGCACCGAGTCCCGGCAGGGCCGCCAGCCAGCGCCGGCGCGGGCGATTCACCTTCACGCCTGGTCTCCCCGCTTGCGCCGGCTGGCACGCGCGCGCAGCGACAGGAACAGCAGGGCCGCCAGCAGCAGCGCGGCGCCGCCGATCATCAGCACCATGGCCAGCGGCCGCTGCGACAGCCACCACTGCACATAGGTCCACGGCGGCAGCTTGCCCACGTAGTAGTTCTGCTGGGCGGCCAGGCTATCGACTTCCTTGCCGCGTACCAGCGCCAGGCTGCCCTGCACATGGGTGACCTGGTCCGGATCGAGCAGCACTTCGGTCAGGGCCTGCAGGCCCTGCGGCGCATTGCTGGCCAGCGCCACCACGCTGCGCCCGCTCGCCAGCGGCGACTCGAACGCGCTCAGCGCGCCGTCGGTGCTGGCGCTGCTGATGGACAGGCGCGTCTCGAGCGGGCGGTTGCGCGTGCCGTCGGCGCCGTTCCACCACCCCATCACCGTGGAGACGACGTCGGTCAGCGCAAAGCGCTTCTCGTTGCCCGCCAGCGAGACCGGCATGCGCTCGGCCCATTGGGTGAACAAGGGCTGGTTCTGCGTGGTGCCGATCACCAGCAGGTCGCGCGCGGCCTGCTTGTCCACCTGCGCCGCGGCGGCCACGGCCACCCCGGTGGCGGGGTAGCCGGTGGATTCGCCCATGCGGCCCATCAGCGTCAGGTAGGCCGTGTAGTCTTCGGCACCGGGCTTGTCCGGCAGGATCACCGCGGTTTCCGAGAGATCGGCCAGGCGCGTGAACGGGAAGCCGCTGTTGCCGAACACGGCGAGGTCCGGCAGCGCGATGAAGTGCGACAGGCCGGTGACGTCGATGGTCGAGTCAGGATCGATGGCGCCCTTGACGTTGTCCAGCATCACGTCCTTGCAGGCGCCCTGCTTGAGGTAGTCGTAGTAGAAGTGGAACTGCAGCTGCGACTGCGCCGGCAGCATGAACAGCGGCAGCTCGATGCGCTCGCTCACGGGCACCGAGCCGTCCGGCAGGACCTTGGCCAGCAACTGGCCGGCACGGCCGTCCTGGTTCTTGACCGCGCGCAGCGCATAGGCGCGCAGGAACTGCCGGTTGACGTTGATGTTGAGGGTGGATTTATCCACCACGGGGCGCGGCGTGTAGCGGTACTTGAGATCGATCGGGATGCCCTTGCTGCGCCAGCCGAACAGGTCCGGCGGCAGGCGGAAGTTCACCCGCACGAGATCCGGGTTGTAGCCCGAGACATTGAGGTCGCGTACTTCGGCCAGTTCGCCGAAGCGCACCGGACGGTCGCTGCGAATCCAGTTGGGCGCATCGTACGGCACGCGCGGCGCCACGTCGTCGAGCTTGTTGATGGTGGCGCTCTGGCCGGACAACGCGCGCGCGCCCAGCGTGAGCGCGCGCGCGGCGGTCTTGAGCTCGGCGCTGTCGCGGCCCATCACCAGCAGCAGCTTGGCATTGGCATCGCCGGGATTGGGCACCACGGCGATCGACGGGCCGTTGATGGCGGGCACGGGCACGCCGGCGGGCTTTTCCTCGCTGGTGACGAACACCACGGCGTTGCCGCTGGCCGGCACCTGGTTGAGCGTGGCGGCGAACGACGCGCCGCGATAGCCGGCCAGCGCGCCGAACCACGACGACACCGTGCCCGCGGCCTCCAGCGTGGCGGCCGACGGTGCCCCCGCGAACACGAACGGCAGCTTGAGCCGGCCCACGTCGCGGCGGTCGAAGAACGGCAGCGGCAGCAGGGCCAGGTCGTTGGCCAGCGCCACCGGCGTCAGCGTGAGCTCGAGGACGCTGCTGTTGCCCACGGTGGCCCACAGGCTGGAGTGGAAGGGGTCTTCGCAGTCGGTGGTGTAGTGGCCGATCAGCTGCAGGTTGAGGCGGTTGAACTCGGTGATCAGGCGCGGCTCGATGGCCAGGTCGCGCTCCAGGCTGGTGCCCGCGGTTTCCTTGGGCACCGGGACGGTCGCGGCCACTTCGCCGTTGACCATCACGTTGATGTGCGACAGCGCCGGGATCAGCGCCGGCGAATACGTGTAGCGCAGCTTGAGCCGCGCCGCGGTGACCACCTCGTCGGCGCGGATCGAGAAAGGCACGCCGTTGATCGCGTCCACGCCGCGCAGCTGGAAGGGCGCATCGGCGCCGAGCTGCTTGAGCGTGATCTGCACCGTGCGGCTGCCGCTGCGCGGTGCGGCGGCGGCCGGCGCTGCGGCGCCGGGCGCCTGCGCCGCAACCGAGCTGCGGCTGGTGTCCGGCATGGCGGCGCGCTGCGCGCCGGCCGGGTGCGTCGCCAGCATGGCGAAGGCAAACAGGGCGCCCATGCGAGTCAGCGCGGGCAAGCGTACGGGCAGGCGTGGTGTCTTGTTCAAACGCATTCTCTTCTTGTGCCGGTGGTCCGTTGCGTGTTCTGGCCGGCGCCCGCGACAGACGGCGGGCGTGGCGCGTGGCGGCTCAGGCCGTGTCAATGGGTGGAAGCGCCGGGCTCGGGCCGGCGCAGGAGCCGGCGCATCTCGCGGCCCAGGTGGAACATCACGTTGTGGAAGCCGAGCAGGCCGATGCGCAGGATCTGGCCGGCAGCCAGGCCCGGCGCGTCCGGGCGCTTGCGGCCCCAGGAATCGATCCACGCGTCGGCGCGCGCGAAGGTGCACTGCACGAAGGCCATCTCCTCGCGCGGGCTCATCTCGCTGAGCACCAGGCCGGTGTGCGATTCACCCTGGAACACCACCTTGGCCGGGAACATGTGCTCGTCGTCCTGCAGGTACAGCGAGATCTGCACCGGCTCGCCCACGGTGGCCTTCATGCCCGGCGGCAGGCGCATGCCGATGCCGCCTTCGGCGAAATCGATGGTTTCGCACACCACGGCGCGCCCGTCGGCGAAATGCAGCGTGGCCGGCAGCTTCATCGCCACGCGATGCGCCACGCGGATCTGCCGCGTCTCGCTGGCCACCGCGATGGAGGCGCCGAGGATGATGAGGTTGTAGAACGTCCAGATCAGGTTGAGCACCACCGTGGTGGCCTCGAACTGGTTCCACAGGAACAGTCGCAGGAAACCCACCACCACGCCGAGCAGGTTGAACAGCAGCAGCACCAGGTAGGGTCGCGAGATCACCCAGTCGAAGTAGGCTTCCTCGATCACGCCGCCCTTGGGCGTGACGTTGAACTTGCCGGCGGCGGGATTGACGAAGGCCACCAGCACGGGGCGCATGATGTACCACGCCAGCACCGATTCGTAGACCTCGTTCCAGAACGAATGCCGGAACTTGCCCTGGACGCGCGAGTTGGTCATGTTCGCGTGCAGCAGGTGGGGCAGCGCGAAGATGGCGATGGTCAGCGCGGAGGCCTGGATCACGTGCGCGCCGAACAGCAGGTAGGCCAGCGGCGCGGTCAGGAACACCAGCCGTGGCAGCCCGTAGAAGAAGTGCAGCATGGCGTTGAGGTAGCACAGCCGCTGCGGGATCGACAGGCCCGGGCCGAACAGCGGGTTGTCCACCCGGCAGATCTGCGCCATGCCGCGCGCCCAGCGGATGCGCTGGCCGACGTGGCCGGACAGGCTCTCCGTGGCCAGCCCCGCCGCCTGCGGGATGGCCAGGTAGGCGGTGCCGTAGCCCTTGCGGTGCAGCTTGAGCGCGGTGTGCGCGTCCTCGGTCACGGTCTCCACCGCGATGCCGCCGACTTCCAGCAGCGGCGCGCGGCGGATGATGGCGCACGAGCCGCAGAAGAAGGTGGCATCCCACAGGTCGTTGCCGTCCTGCACCAGGCCGTAGAACAGCTCGCCCTCGTTGGGCACTTCCTGGAAGGTGCGCAGGTTCTTCTCGAACGGGTCGGGCGAGAAGAAATAGTGCGGCGTCTGCAGCATGGCCAGCTTGCGGTCCTTGAGGAACCAGCCCATGCAGATCTGCAGGAAGGAGCGGGTGGGAATGTGGTCGCAGTCGAAGATCGCCACGTACTCGCCGTGGGTGTTCTTGAGCGCCTCGTTGATATTGCCGGCCTTGGCGTGGCGGTTGTGGTTGCGGGTCACGTGGGTGACGCCGACCTTGTCGCAGAAGGCGCGGAATTCCTCGCGCCGGCCGTCGTCCAGCACATAGACGTTGATCTTGTCGCGCGGCCAGTCCAGCGACATGGCGGCGAACACGGTCGGCTTGACCACCGACAGTGGCTCGTTATACGTGGGGATGAAGATATCGACGGTGGGCCAGCTCGCGCTGTCCGCGGGCATCGGCACCGGGCGGCGCTGCAGCGGCCAGGCGGTCTGGAAGTAGCCCAGCATCAGCACGATGAAGGCATACAGCTCGGCCGCCACCAGGCCGATGCCGAAGACGGCGTCGACCCAGCCGCCCAGGCCCACGGTCTCGGTCAGGCGCCAGTACATATAGCGGCTGGACGCCGCGATCGACAACACCACCATCATCAGCGTGGCGAGGTGGCCCTTGACGCGGTTGAGCCACACGGCGAGCGCGAAGCACACCGCGGCAAAGCCGACCTGCTGCCAGAAATCGAGCGGTACCGTGATCACCAGCGCGAACATGAACAACGCGAGCACGAGCGCCAGCGCACGCACCGGGGCGCTGTTCCACAGCGGCATCTCCACGAAGGCGTTGCCGAAGCGCTGCAGCGCGGCCGACAGCGCGTTGGGATTGCCGT
Source organism: Cupriavidus sp. 05T41 (assembly GCF_056396525.1). Lineage (NCBI taxonomy): Bacteria > Pseudomonadati > Pseudomonadota > Betaproteobacteria > Burkholderiales > Burkholderiaceae > Cupriavidus > Cupriavidus sp. 05T41. Next base: position 75,642 of record NZ_JBFTLQ010000016.1, on the reverse strand, counting down.
CGGGCTTGGTCGGGGCCTTGCCGGGGCCGCCTGCGGCGGCGGTCCGGGCTGGTCGGGCTGGCTTCACGCGGCTTCTCCGTATGCGGCCAGGGCCTGGCGCAGCCACGCCGCGCAGCGCTGCAGGTCGTGCGTGGCCTGGCTGTGGGGGTTGTATTCGAGCACGCTGCGGTCATAGGCGAGTGCCTCGGCCACCGCCTGGTCCTGGTGGATCACGCCCAGCACGCGCTCGCCCAGCTGGGCGCGCAGCACCTGCACCACGTCCTTGCCGAGCTGGCGGCTGACGTCGACCTGGTTGATCACCAGCACATGGCCCAGGTAGTCGGGCCGGCCTTCGCAATAGGTGCGGATCAGGTCTTCCATCAGCGGCATGGTGGCGTAGGAGGCGGCGTCCGGCAGCGACACCATCACGCATAGCTGCGCGCACGACAAGGCCTGCCGCATGTAGGGCGACGGCCCCGGCGGCGTATCGATCACCACCACGTCGTCGCGGCCCAGGCCGAGCGCGCCGAGCTGCGTGCGCAGCCAGCCCGGGTGGGTGGCGAGATGGGCCTCGAACGCCGAGCGGTCCGCTTCGTTGAGCGAGCCGAACGGCACTACCAGGGCGCGCGAGCGCCCGCGGTACATGCTCTGCTGCCAGGCTTCGCCGGCCAGCGTGGCGCGCGCGTGCCCGGCGACATCGTGCGGCGGCATGCCGAAATGCAGGCGCAGGGCATTCTGCGGATCGAGGTCGACGGCAAGTACGTTCTCGCCGGCCATGGCCAGCGCTTCGGCAAGGTTGGCCGACAGCGTGGTCTTGCCCACGCCGCCTTTGGCCGAGACAACAGCAATGATTTTCACGAGCGCTTCAGCCGGTCAAGGAATGAGCGGCGCGCGGGTGCGCGCTCGCTGGCGGGGGCCGGCTCCTGGCGGCCCTCGAGCCGCGCGAATACCCGGGACAGTTCCGTGTCCGCGGCAGGCGCGGGCTGGGCTGGCTGCGCCGCCTGGGCGGGCTGTGGCGGCCGGACCGGCTGGGCAGCGGGTGCCCAGAACGGAGCCGGTGACGCCTGTCCGGCATGTGCGGCATGTGCTACATGCGACGCTTGTGCCGCCTCGACGGGCTGCGCGGGTGCGGGCGTTGCCGCCACCGGCGGCGCGTCGGCCGACCACAGCGGCGCCATGCCTTGCGGCGTGCGGAAGCGCGGCTCCATCGCCGCGCCGGGCACCACCGGCGCAGCGGCTTCGGCAGGCGCCGGCGTCACGGGTGCCGCCGGCGCATAGGACTGCGGGCCGGGCGGACTGGCGGGGACCTGGGCGCGTGCCGGTTCGGCGGCGGGCGCGGCCGGCAGCGGGCTGCGCCATAACGGTGCAGCGGACGCGGGGGCGCCCTCCTGTGCCTGCGCGCCGGCCGGCTGGACCGGCGGCACCGCTGCGGCGCGGTCAACGCGCACGGCCGACAGCAGCGGCCAGCGCTCGCGGGCCTGCGTGGCGGCGTCTTCGCGCACGATCTCTTTATAGGTTTCCGTCTTGCCGCCAAAACGCTGGAACAGCTTGGACAAATCGTCTGACTGGCTCATGGTGATTGCTCACGGAAAGGGGTTGCTGGCGCTCGCGGACCGCTCCTGTCTTGCTGGCGCGCGCTGCGTCGCCTCAGCGGCCAAACCGGAATTCCACGCACCCGGTCGCATCCATCGGCGTGCTCTGGCTGACCTTCAGGGTCTCGGAAGACCCGAGCATGCGGAACCAGTGTTGATACGCACCCTCCAGGAACGCCGGCGACCAGCCATCGGCCGACTCGCCCAGCGCCGCCTTCAGCGGGGCGCAGTAATGCCGGATCAGCAGTGCGCCGCCGGCATCCTCGATGCTGGTCCAGCCCCAGTCCACGTCCAGCCAGATCTGGGCGATGGCCCGCTCGAGCTCCGCCAGCGTGGCGCAGGTGCCGGGATCGAAACGCTGGGCAAAACGCACGCCGACGCGCCACATCACCGCACGCAGGCTGGCGAGGTCCATGACCTCCCCCAGTTCTTCGGCGAGCGCCGACAATACGTCGCGCCACTGCGACGAACAGTGGCGCTCGCTGAGATATTGCAGAATTGCCTGATTCACCCCGGGTGTCCTGCTTGAAAATCGTATGCCGATATTTTTTATTGTGGGGCTTATTTTCTGTCGAACCCGGTGCGGTCGGCAAATGCTTTGCGCGCAACAATACCTCGCCGGCAGGCCATGTTTCATCCCCGCAACAATCTGACATTGTTGCCCTTGCGCGCTAAGGCGGGAGAGGCACTTCGGCCTGGCCGGCACCCGTGAAGCCACACGCGGTGCCCGTTTAGCGAGCCTGACAGTTTCCGCGCGGTGTGGGAAGCCTCCCCCTGCGGAAGCGGGGAAAGCGTGGCCGGGCGCACCCCGCAGCCGCCGGCCGGCCGCGCCGCAATATGGCAATGATTTTCCCGTGCCGCCACGCCGCTTGGCGCTGGTGTGGATTGCAATTGCCCGCATGCAGTGACGCTGCATATAAACCGGGCATGTAATTTTTTCCATCCGGCTGAATATGGCCGGTAAAAATAATTAAGGCCGGCCAGGCCGGCATCGCCTGCGCACCGGGCCGCGCCGCTCGCGCCGGGAGCCTATTCTAAAGGCCTGCGGCCGCCTTGCGGGTTGCCATGCCAGCGTCCCCGCCCATCCCTTGCAGCACCCCATCCACCGGCCAGGAGAATGCGATGACCGAGCGCAAGCAAGCCGCCACCCGGATCGAGAAGGACAGCCTTGGCGACGTGCCGGTGCCGGCCGGGCACCTGTGGGGCGCGCAGACCGAGCGTGCGCGCCAGAACTTCCGCATCGGCACCGAGAAGATGCCGCCGGGGCTGATCGAAGCCTTCGCCATCCTCAAGCTGTGCGCGGCGCGCGCCAACCGCGTGCTGGGCGTGCTCAAGCCCGAACTGGGCGACGCCATCGAGCAGGCCGCGCAGGAAATCATCGCCGGCAAGTGGCCGGAAGAATTCCCGCTCTCGGTCTGGCAGACCGGCTCGGGCACGCAGACCAATATGAACCTGAACGAGGTCATCGCCAACCGCGCGATTCAGCAGCTGGGGGGCGAGCCGGGCTCGAAGAAGCCCGTGCATCCCAATGACCACGTCAACGCCAGCCAGTCGTCCAACGACAGCTTCCCCACGGCGATGCACATCGCCGCCACGCGCGCGATCCGGCTGGAACTGCTCCCGGCGCTGGAGACCCTGCAGCAGACCTTCGGGCGCAAGGTGGCTGCCTTTGCCGACATCGTGAAGGTGGGCCGCACGCATTTGCAGGATGCCGTGCCGCTCACGCTCGGCCAGGAATTCTCCGGCTACGAAGCCCAGGTGGCCGATGCCCAGTCGCGCCTGCAGCAGGCCATGCTGCGTGCCATGCCGGTGCCCCAGGGCGGCACCGCGGTGGGCACGGGGCTGAACGCACCGCACGGCTTTGCCGCCGCCTTCGCGCGCGCGCTGGCCGACTACACCGGCCTGCCCTTCGAGCCCGCACCCAACCGCTATGCGCTGCAGGCCTCGCACGATGCGCTGGCCGATCTCTCGGGCGCGCTGAACACCACCGCTTCGTCCTTCCTCAAGATCGCGCGCGACTTCATGCTGCTGGGTTCCGGCCCGCGCGCCGGCTTTGCCGAGCTGGCGCTGCCGGCCAACGAACCCGGCTCCTCGATCATGCCGGGCAAGGTCAATCCCACCCAGGCCGAAGCGCTGGCCATGGTGTGCTGCCGGGTGATCGGCAACCACACCACCATCACCCTGGCCAACGCACTGGGCACGCTCGAACTGAATGCCTACAAGCCCGTGATCATCTACAGCCTGCTGCAATCGGTGACGCTGCTGGCCGGCGCGGCGGCAAGCTTTGCCGAGCACATGGTGGAAGGCGTGGAGGCGGACCGCGAACGGATTGCCGACCTGCTGGCTCGCTCGCTGATGCCGGTCACAGCGCTCAACCCGCATATCGGCTACGACCGCGCGGCCGAGATCGCCAGGCTGGCGGTCAGGAAGAACCTGTCGCTGCGCGAGGCAGCGCTGGCTTCCGGCCATGTCACCGCAGCCCAGTTCGACGAGTGGATCGACCTGAAGGGAATGACGAAGGAGATCTGAGGCCGGGCGCGGCACAGGCGCGGGACTAGCCCCGCTCCTGCCCCAGCTCGCACAGCGCGCAGCCCGCCACGGCCGCTCCGCAGACGAAAACCAGCGACACCAGGATCTCGAGGGCGTCGATAAAGCCGACGCTGCCCGGTGCCGCCGCCAGGATCAGGGACCAGCAGACCCAGGCGATCCAGCCCAGCGCCGCCACGGCGCTGCACACGGCCAGCGCCGTGCAGGCGCGGTGCACCGGGCGCCGCCATGCGAGCGGTGCCCGGCCGGGTTTGCGATGGGTCCGGGTTTCATGCTTGGGCGAGACGGTGTGCATCATGTCTCCCATCCGGATTGCTTGCTGCCAGGGCCGCGGGCGACGCCAGGGTCGCCAGGCTCATCTTCGACCGGGCCGCAAAGAAAAAACCCCGCGCGACGGGTGGCACGCGGGGCTGTCAGGGCACATTGGCTGTTACGCCACGGTACTGCCTGGGAGGAAGTATGGTGCGGCGAAAGCGTGCCCGCTATCGGTGAATGTCTGACAAACGAGCCGGCCAGCCGCCGGTCCCGGCAACCAGAGCGTACCCGTTTCTGCGGAGCAATCCTGCCCGGTGGCAGCGCCGGCGGCCGTGCCGCTTTCTGGTCGCCTTGCGGCGCTCGCCGGACGGTTTCGCGTCCGGATGCGGGGCGCTCTGCAGCGCTCCCGGCCCCGCGCTTGCGCCAAAGCGTACCCGTTTCTGCGTGGGTCTCAGCCGATGGCCCCGCCGCCGTCGACCAGCACCGTCGAGCCGGTAGCGTAACCCGTGCCGGCCAGGTAGATGATGGCGTTGGCCACGTCTTCCGGCCGGCCGACGCGTTGCGCCGGCAGGCGCTCGCCTGCGCTCTTGTACATCGCCTCGCGCGCGGCCGCATCGAGCTTGTCCCACAGCGGCGTGGCGATCAGCCCCGGCGACACGGTATTGACCCGCACCGGCGACAGCTCCACTGCCAGCCCGCGGCCCAGCGATTCCAGCGCGGCGTTGATGGCGCCCTGCAGTACCGAGGACTTGCTTGGCCGCACCGACAGGAAGCCGGACACCAGCGTCAGCGAGCCGCCCGGCCTCACGGGCACCAGCCGCGCCACGCGGTAGGCACCCCAGAACTTGCTGTTCATGGCGGCATAGGCGTCGCCCAGCGGCAACTGGCGCACCCCGCCGGTGGGCGTCTGCGCGGCCGAGATCACCACGTGGTCCCAGGCCTCGGCGCCACGCATGAACTGCTCGACGCTGGCATCGTCGGTGATGTCGATCACGGCACCCGATACCCTGCCGGCGCCGATCCCGCGCGCGGCCGCATCGACCTTTTCCTTCGAGCGCGACGCGATGGTCACACGCGCGCCGTGGGCGGCGAAGGCGCTGGCTGCGGCCAGGCCGATGCCGGAACTGCCGCCAACCACCAGCACCCTGGCGTCTTTGAATTCGGGAAACATGGCAATGGCTCCTTGAAAGCACGGTATTGGGGGAAACGAGCCGACTCGCGTACGGCCCAATGCATGCCAGGCAGTATGGCCACTGGCGGGCGTTCGATCATCCACCCTGCATTGGAAGCAATCTTGGCGGGAATTTGATAATAGGCGGCATGGCAACGAAGGCGAGCCTGCCGCCAGCAGGCCCGCGACAGCGCCGCTACAATGCTGCAGTGCACCCCGGCGCCGCCCGGGAGGCCTCTCACGCATCGCACCAACAGCCCAAGACCCGTTCCCATCCGTTCCCTCATGAAGCCCCTCCTGCTGGTTCTCAGCCACCTCAGCGCCAAACACCTCGACTGGATCGCCGAACAATACGAAGTGCGCTACGCACCCGACGACGCCACGCGCGCCGTGCAGATCCAGGAGGCGGGGGCGCGCGTGCGCGCCGTGCTGACCATCGGCTCGGTGGGGCTGACCACGGCGGAAATCGACGCCATGCCGGCGCTGGAGCTGGTGTGCGCGCTGGGCGCGGGCTACGAGAACATCGCCGTGGCGCACGCACGCGCGCGCGGCATCACCGTGGCCAACGGCGCCGGCACCAACGACAGTTGCGTGGCGGACCATGCGATGGCGCTGCTGCTGGCCACCGTGCGAGCGATCCCGGCGCTGGACCAGGCCACGCGCGCCGGCCGGTGGCGCACCGCGCTGCCGTTGCGACCCAATGTGTCGGGCAAGCGCCTTGGCATCCTCGGCCTGGGCACCATCGGCCGGCGCATCGCGCAGCGCGGCCTGGGCTTCGACCTGGAAGTGGGCTACCACAACCGTTCGCCGCGCGATGACGTGCCTTACCGCTATTTCGGTGATGTCGGCGCGCTGGCGCAATGGGCCGACTACCTCGTGATCGCCACGCCCGGCGGCGGGCAAACCCGCCACCTGGTCGATGCCGGGGTGCTGGCCCGGCTCGGGCCGCAAGGCTTCGTGGTCAATATCGCGCGCGGCAGCGTGCTCGACACTGCCGCGCTGGCCGCCGCGCTGCGCGCCGGCGAGCTGGGCGGGGCCGGGCTGGATGTCTACGAGACCGAACCCGAGCCGCCCACCGAACTGTTCGACTGCCCGAACGTAGTCCTGACCCCACACGTGGCCGGCTGGTCGCCGGAAGCCATCGACGCGTCGGTTCGGCAGTTCGTGGAGAACAGCCGCCGCCACTTCGCCGGCGAGGCGGTGCTCACGCCGGTAGCCTGAAGCCTGCGGCCTGCGGCCGGAAGCCGGAAGCCTGAAGCGCGGTGCCGCCGTGCCTCAGGCAGCGGGAAAGGCGACGCGCACGCGCAGGCCCGGCGCCGCGTCTTCCAGCGCCACGCGCGCACCGTGCGACTGCGCGATCTCGGCCACGATGGCCAGGCCCAGCCCGCTGCCGCCGGTGGGCGCCTCCGGCACGCGGTAGAAACGGTCGAACACGCGCGCGCGTTCGTCGGCCGCAATACCCGGCCCGTCGTCGCGCACCACCAGTTCCGCGGCGCCGCTGCCGTCGGCCGCGACCTGCACGTCCACCCGGCCTCCTGCCGGCACGTAGCGCAGCGCGTTGTCCACCAGGTTGGTCAGCAAGATGCGCAGCGCGTCCGGGTCGCCACGCACGAGGAGCGGCTGCGCGCCGCCACTGGCGTCGAGGCCGAGGTCGATCCGGCGATCGAGCGCGGCCTGCGTCATCTCGGCCACCACGCTCTGCGCCAGCGCGCGCAGGTCGACCGGCTCATGCGGCGGCGTCGCGGCGCCCGGCTCCTGCCGCGCCAGCGTCAGCAGCTGCGCCACCAGGTGCGTAAGCCGCTCCAGCCCCTGGCGCAGTTTGCCCACGGCCTCGCGGCGCGCCTCGGCGGTGTCGGCGCGCTCTACCAGCTGCGCCTGCAGTTGCAGCGCCGCGAGCGGCGTGCGCAGCGCATGCGCCGCGTCCGCCACGAAGGCGCGCTGGGTGTCGAGCGCATGGGACAGGCGCGCCAGCAGCTGGTTGAGCGCTTCGGTGAGCGGCGCGATCTCGTCGGGCATGCGGCTCACGGCCAGCGGCGAGAGCGCATTGGCGTCGCGCTGGCGCACCCCGGCGGCGATCTCGCGCAATGGCCGCAGGCCGCGCCCCACCGCCACCCACACCAGCCAGCCGAGCAGCGGCAGCAACAGCAGCAGCGGCGTCACCGTACGCAGCGCCATGCGCGCGGCCACGTCGCTGCGCGCCGACATGGGCTGAGCGATCTGCACCACGGCTGGCCCGAGCTGCACGCTGTAGATGCGCCACTCGCCTTCGTCCGTCCTGACATTGGAGAAGCCCAGCTCGGCGCGCTGCGGCAGCTCCGGATGCGCATGCGAGAGATAGAGGCTGCGGCCCGAGCCGTCCCAGATGTGGATCACCACGTCCTCGTCGGCATGGAACAGGCTGCCGCCCGGCTCGGGCTGCGCGAACGAGGGCATCACCGGATCGGCGAACTGGCTGGGCAATGCCGCCGCTACCTGCTTCATCTGGTAGTCGAACAGCGCATTAGCCTCCTGGCGCGCCTGGCCATAGATCAGCGCGGTGGCGACGGCGATGCCCAGCACCAGGCCGAGCGCCAGCCACCACAGCAGGGTCTTCTGGATCGAGCGCATCAGGCCGCGCCCCCGGGCGCGCCGGCCTCGGGCTTGGGCACCACGTAGCCCACGCCGCGGATATTGCGGATCAGCGCCGCGCCGAACTTCTTGCGCAGCGCGTGGATGTAGACCTCCACGGTGTTGCTGCCCACTTCGTCCCCCCAGCCATACAGGCGCTCCTCGAGCTGCGCCACCGACCACACCTTGCCGGGCCGCGCCAGCAGCGCGGACAGCAGGCCGAACTCGCGCGCCGACAGCTTGACCCGCTCGCCGGCGAGCGTGACTTCGCGCGTCACCGGATTGATGACGATGTCGCCATGGCGCAGCAGCGGCTCGGCCCGCCCCTGCGCGCGGCGTGCCAGCGCGTGCATGCGCGCGGCCAGCTCCTGCAGGTCGAAGGGCTTGACGAGGTAGTCATCGGCACCGGCGTTGAGGCCGGCCACGCGGTCGGCCACGGCGTCGCGCGCGGTCAGGATCAGCACCGGCGTGGCCACGCCGCGCGCGCGCAGCGCGGCCAGCACCTCCAGCCCGGAGCGCCGCGGCAGGCCAAGGTCAAGCAGGATCAGCGCATAGCAGTCCTCGCTGTCCGGGCCGCCCTGCCGGGTGGCCGCGGCCAGGCCCGCCTCGCCGTCCTGCACCCAGTCCACCGCAAAGCCTTCCTGGCGCAGCGCCACTCTCACGCTGTCGCCGATCATGGCATCGTCTTCCACCAGCAATACGCGCATGGTCAGGTCCGCATCAGGCTGGATCGGCGCGCTTGCCGTGCCGGCCGTGCGCCAGCGCATCGGCCAGCGCCTGCGCCAGGCCCGGCAGCGAGGGGAATTGGGCGGTGATCACGTATACCGGCAGGCTTTCCAGATAGGCGCCCATGCGGCCCTTGGCGACAAAGCGCGCACCGAAGGCCGACTCGCGCAGCACCGGCACGAAGCGCGGCACGATGCCGCCGCCGATGTATACGCCGCCGCGCGCGCCCAGCACCAGTGCGATGTCGGCCGCCACCGAGCCCAGCAAGCCGCAGAACACGCCAAGCGCGCGCCGGCAGACGGGGTCGGCCTGGCCGATCGCACCCTCCGTGACCTCGGCCGGATCGAGCGGGCGTGCCAGGGGCGTACCCATTTCTGCGTGCAGCGCGGCGTGTGTCAGGGACAGGCCCCTGCCCGACAAAAGGCGCTCCGCGGACACGCGGCCAAAGGCGGCGTGGGCCGCGCGCCAGGCGATCCATTCGTCGTCGGTGTCGGGCATCAGTTCGATATGGCCGCCCTCCCCGGCCAGCGCCACCGCGGGGCCGGCGCTTGCCGGCACCAGGGCCGAGACGCCGAGCCCCGTGCCGGGGCCGACCAGCGCCAGCGGCGCATGGAGCGTCGGGCTGCCGTCGCGCACCTGCGCCAGGTCGTGCGGGCCGAGGTGCGGCAGGCCGAGCGCCAGCGCGGTGAAATCGTTGATGGCGACGAGCAGGTCCAGGCCAAGCGCGCGCTGCATCTCCGAGATCGAGAAGGCCCAGGCATGGTTGGTCAGCTTGACCCGGTCGCCGGTCACCGGGTTGGCCAGGCCGACGGCGGCGTAGCGCGGGCGCCCGCTGCCGGCCGGCAGGCCTTCCAGGTAATGCCGCATGGCCGCTTCCAGCGAGTTGAAATCGGCCACCTTGAGTGCAGTCACCGGACCGATGCGCTGCGGCGCGGTCTCCAGCGCGAAGCGCACATTGGTGCCGCCGACATCGCCGAGCAGGCGCGGGTAGTTTTGCATGGTCTCAGGCAGAAAAAACGTCGGTGCCGTGCCGGTGCCGGCTCATCACCAGGCTGACCGGCAGTGCCGGGGTCGGGGCCTGGCAGGCACGCGCGAACACGGCCGCCTTGGCCGGTCCCGCGATCGAAAGGAAGACGCGCCCGGCCGCCAGCAGTGCCGCCAGGTTGAGCGTGATGCGCGCATGGGGCGCCTCGCGCGGATGGGTGACCAGGTAGCCGGGATGCGTGTCCGACAGGGCATGCTCCAGCTCGGGAGCCTCCGGGAACAGCGATGCGGTGTGGCCGTCCTCGCCCATGCCCAGCACCACCACGTCGGGCTGGTGCCAGGCCGCATTGAGGCGCGCCACCGCGCTGGCGGGATCGGCCGCTTCCGCGTCATTGGCCACCAGCGGCACGAAGGCGGCCTTGGCGGCGGCCTCGCGCAGCAGGTGGCGGCGCACCAGCACGCCATTGCTGTCCGCATGGTCCGGCGGCACCGCGCGTTCGTCGACCAGCGTGATGGTGACCGCCTCCCAGCGGATGGTGCGGTAGCGCAGCCGCTCGAAGAATGCCACCGGCGAGCGGCCTCCCGAGACGGCCAGCACGGCCCACCCGTTGACGCCGATGGCCAGTTCCAGCGCATGGGCCACCGAGATTGCCAGCGCTTCGGCCAGGTCCATCTCGGAGGTATGTTCGAAGCGTCGCATGCCGGTCTCCCGTGGTTTGGTTTGTCCGCTGCCTATGGCCTATGGCCTGTGGCCTATGGCCTATGGCCTGTGGCGCGTTGCGCATGGCGCCCGGCTCATACCTCTTCGTGCCAGAGCGAGCCGTCCCGCGACATCAGCGCCGACGATGCGGCCGGCCCCCAGGTACCCGCGGTATACGGCTTGGGCGGCACCGTGCTCTGCTGCCAGGTATCGAGGATGGGCTCGACCCAGCGCCAGGCCTGCGCCTGCTCGTCGCGCCGCACGAACAGGCCCAGCCGGCCGCGGATGACATCGAGCAGCAGGCGTTCGTAGGCGCCGGCACGGCGCACCTTGAAGGAGTTGGCGAAATCCAGGTCGAGCGAGGTGGGCGTGAGCGCCACGGTATCGCCGGGCTGCTTGACCAGGAAGTACAGGCGGATGCTCTCCTCGGGCTGCAGCCGGATCACCAGCCGGTTCTGCGGCGACAGCGTGAGCGGGCGCGGGAAGATCGCATGCGGCACATCGCGGAAGTGGATCACGATCTCCGCCACGCGCGACTGCATGCGCTTGCCGGTGCGCAGGTAGAACGGCACGCCGGCCCAGCGCCAGTTGGCGATCTCCGCCTTGATGGCGACGAAGGTCTCGGTGCGGCTGTCCGGCGCGATGCCTTTTTCATCCAGGTAGCCCGGCACCGGCTTGCCGCCCGCGGCGCCAGCGCGGTACTGGCCACGCACGGTCTTCTCGGACACGTCCTGCGGCAGGATGGGCCTGAGCGCCTTGAGGATCTTGATCTTCTCGTCGCGGATGCTGTCCTCGGACAGGCTGGTGGGCGGCTCCATGGCCACCATGCACAGCAGCTGCAGCAGGTGGTTCTGCACCATGTCGCGCAAGGCGCCGGTGTTGTCGTAGAAATCGCCGCGCGTCTCCACGCCAAGCTCCTCGGCGATGGTGATCTGCACGTCCTGCACCCATTCGCGGCGCCACAGCGGCTCGAACAGCGCGTTACCGAAGCGGATCGCCATCAGGTTCTGCACCGACTCCTTGCCGAGGTAGTGGTCGATCCGGTAGATCTGGTCTTCGGCGAAATACTGCGCCACCGCCGAGTTGATGGCGTCGGACGATTGCAGGTCATGCCCCAGCGGCTTCTCCAGCACGATGCGGACATTGGGGTGGTTGAGCCCCGTTCGCGCCAGTTGCTCGCAGATCGGCACGAAGATATGGGGACCGGTGGCCAGGTAGCAGACCACCACCTCGGGGGCGCGCTGCAGGACCATGCGCGCCAGCGCGTCGAAGTGTGCCGGCTCGCGCGCGTCGGCCTGCACGTAGGTGATGCGGGCCAGGAAGGCGTTCCAGGCTTCCGGCGGCGCGTGCTCGAGCCCCGGGCGCACGCTCTGCTCCAGCGAGCCGATGTAGTCCGCGGTGGTCAGCGGGTGGCTGCCCGTGGCGAGGATCCGGGCAGCGGGATGCAGCAGCCCCGCGCGGTGCGCATCGAACAGCGCGGGCAGCAGCTTGCGCCGCGCCAGGTCCCCGGTGCCGCCGAACAGCACCATGTCGAAATCGGGCATGCTCACCCTGTACTCCTTGTCGTGGCCAGCGTGGATGCGTCACCTTGGTCAGTGACACGATGCATCGCATCAGTTCCGGCAAGTTTAAGTGAGTCGCCGCCACTTGGCGAGGCTAGGCGCCGAGCAGCTCCACCCACAGCGCCCTGGCGTGGAGCTGGTAGGCGCGGGTGGCTTCGATCAGGTCGCGGCGCGGCGCCGGGTCCATGATGGCCTCGGGCAGCAGCGGATCGCGCACGATGGCACGGATGATGGCACGGCCCACCAGCATGCTTTCGCGCGCGCTGGCGTCGGGCTCCATGCGCGCGAGCTTGGCGCGGCTGCGCTCGAGCTGGGCGAGCGCGCGGCGGTAGGCCGCCTGCAGCGCCGGCACGTCCCACAACTGCAGCATGCGAGCGGTGGCGTCCTCGTCGAACTCGCGGCCCACGAACAGCAGGCTGGCGCTGGCCATGCCCAGCCTGCCCAGCGCCGCGCGCATCGCCGGGGCGCCACCGGCAAGGTTGTCCGGCCGCACATTGATGGCCGCCGCCAGGGACCGGAAGCCGCACAGCGCCAGCGCGCGCGCATGGTGGCGCCAGGCGGTCTTCTCGGCGCGCGCCACCGCGGCATCCTGCACCACCAGCCAGCCGCCGTTCCATTGCTCGAGCCGGCTCTCCTTCTCGAACCAGTTCTCGACTTCGTCGTAGACGGGGTTGCCCTCCGGCAGCACCGCGTAGCAGCCGCGCTCAGTCTTGACGATGCGGCCCTGGTGCTGCAGCCGCGTCAGCGCCACCCGCACGCTGGGCGTGCCGATGCCCATCACCTCGGCGCCGCGCGCCAGCGCGTGTACCGGCAAGGTGCGCTCCGGGTGGCCAAACAGCAGGTCGAGGACCAGGTCGGTGGCCGAAGGCTCGCGGATCTCTATTTCATGCATGGATGGGGGCGTGGGACAAATGGAAAGAGTGGGACGAGTGGGACGAATGAGGCGAGCGAACGGCCGGGGGTATACGATGAATATTTCTACACATGACATATATATATCATTTGCTGAAACATTTCGGCATCTGGACAAACACCTAAGCCGCCACTCTGACACATCTTCCGCCAACCGCACCTCACTGCCCAAGGACGCGCATGGATAGTACGCCCAACCCCTATGTCAGGACCGAGACCGACGGCCCGGTCTTCACCATCATTCTGGACCGCGCCGGCAAGCGCAACGCCGTGGACGGCCCCATGGCGCTGGCCCTGCGCGCGGCCTTCACGCAATTCGAGGCCGACCCGGCGCTGCGCGTGGCGGTGCTGTGGGGCGCCGGCGGGCATTTCTGCGGCGGCGCGGACCTGAGCGCGGTCGGCGATCCGGCGCGCCGCCACGAACTGGATCCGCAGGGCGGCGGCGCGGGGCCGATGGGTCCGAGCCGGATGGCCCTGTCCAAGCCGCTGATCGCCGCGGTCAGTGGCTACGCGGTGGCGGGCGGGCTGGAGCTGGCGCTGCTGGCGGACCTGCGCGTGGCCGAGCGCGACGCCGTATTCGGCGTGTTCTGCCGGCGCTGGGGCGTGCCGCTGATCGACGGCGGCACGGTGCGCCTGCCGCGCATCGTCGGCATGGGACGGGCGCTCGACATGATCCTCACCGGGCGCGCGGTGCCGGCCGACGAGGCGCTCGGCATGGGCCTGGCCAACCGCGTGGTGGAGACAGGCCAGGCGCGCGCCGCCGCCGAGGCGCTGGCACACGAGCTGGCAGCCTTCCCGCAGCGCTGCATGCTGACCGACCGCGCCTCCGCACTCAGCCAATGGGAGCTGCCGCTGGCCGACGCGCTGCGCGCCGAAGGGGCCAACGGCACGCCGATCGTGTTCGAGGAAGGTATACCCGGCGCCGCGCGCTTCGTCGGGGGCGCCGGACGGCACGGCAAGTTCGCGGGCTAGACGCGCGCGGCGCCCGCGCGAAAGCCCGGGCGTACCCGTTTCTGCGCAAAAAGATCCATGAAAACAACGAGGAAGAGACAAGCCCATGACCACCACCACGCTTGAACTGATCCGCCGCGGCGCGGCTCAGCACGGCCCGCGCACGGCCATTGTCTTCGGCGAACACAGCATGACGTATACGCAGGTAAACGCGCTCAGCGCGCAACTGGCCCATGCCCTGCGCGCGGCCGGCGCGGCGCCGGGCGAACGCGTCGCGCTGCTGCTCAACAATGGCTTGCACAGCGTCCCGCTCGACTTCGCCTGCGTCAAGGCTGCGGTAAACCGCGTGCCACTGAACGCGCGCCTGTCGCTGGCCGAGCACCTGCGCATGCTGCAGGACACCGGCTGCCGCATGCTGGTGTTCGGCGCCGACCTGGCCGAGCGCGCGCAGGCACTGCGCGATGCCCTGCCCGCCCTGGCGTGCCACGGCATCGGCACGGCCCTGGACGGTGGCACCGACCTGCTGGCGGCCGCGCGGGCGCAGCCCGCCACCGACCCCGACGTGCAGGTGGCCGAGGACGACATCATCCTCACGCTGTTTACCTCCGGCACCACTGGCACCCTCAAGGCCGCGCAGCACACGCAGGCGTCGTACGCGGCGATCTGCCGCAACGTGCTGCTCAACCTGCTGCCGGCCACGCCGGACGACACCATGCTGCACGCTGCCTCGCTGATCCACGCCAGCGGCGTGTTCGTGCTGCCGTTCTGGCTGCGCGGCGGCAAGACCGTGATCCTGCCCGGCTTCGAACCCGCCGCCTTCCTCGCCGCCATCGAGCGCGAGCGCGTCACCGCCATCAACCTGGTGCCCACCATGCTGCAGATGCTGGTATCGCTGCCGGCCATGGCGACGTGCAAGGTGGACGCGCTGCGCTACGTGATCTACGGGGCCTCTCCCATGCCGCGCCCGGTGATCGAGCGCGCCATGGCGCTGTGGGGCCGGCACCGCTTCTGGCAGTACTACGGCCAGACCGAGGTGCCGCTGTGCCTGGCCGTGCTGCGCCCCGAGGACCATCACGGCGAGCGCCTCGGTGCCTGCGGCCAGGTGGCGCCGGAAGTGGAACTGCGCCTGGTCGACGAGGCCGGCCACGACGTGCCGCGCGGCCAGCCCGGCGAGATCGCCGTGCGCGCACCGTCGGCCGTGGCCGGCTATCACGACGCGCCCGAACTCACCGCGCAGACCTTCCTGCCGCACGGCTGGGTGCGCACGCGCGATATCGGCGTGTTCGACGCGGACGGCTTCCTGCACCTGAAGGACCGCACCTCCGACATGATCGTCAGCGGCGGCTACAACGTATATCCGGGCGAAGTCGAGAACGCCTTGCTGACCCACCCCGCCGTGCGCGAGTGCGCCGTGATCGGGCTGCCCGACGAGAAATGGGTGGAAGCCGTCAGCGCGGTGGTGGTGCTGCATGCCGGCCACCCCGCCGGCGAGGCCCTGGCAGCAGAACTGGCTGGCCACGTGGCGGCGCGGCTGGCCGCGTACAAGAAGCCACGCCGCGTGCTGTTCGCCGCCGACCTGCCCAAGACCGCGGTCGGCAAGATGAACCGGCGCGAACTGCGCGATCGCTACCGCGCGGCCGGCGGCGCCGCCTAGGGCTCGCCGTCGCCGCCGCGCTGCTTGCCGCCCCGCCCGGCTTTGGTCGGCGCCGCGCGGCAAGCAGCATTGAACACGGAGATGCCGGATACGTCGCCTGGCGTAACGCGAGCGCCAAGCGATCCGCTCTTGTATGCTACGGCTATTGCCGCCGATGCCGATCGAGCCCGCTATGAGCCATAAATCCCGGAGCCTGCTGCAGTCGATCTTCAGCCACCCGCTCAGCAACAATATCCACTGGCGCGAGGTCGAATCGCTCCTGCAGCAGCTCGGCGCCAAAGTGGAGCCCATCCAGGGCGCGCGTTTCCGGGTGGTGCTCAACGAGCACGAGTTCTACCTGCATCATCCGCATCACGGCAATGTCTGCGCCAAGCAGGAAATCAAGCATCTGCGCGATTGCCTGACGGCCGCGGGCGTCAGCCCGCCCGGCGACGACGACAAGGCCAGATAGGCGCAGTCCCCGCGTCGTCATGCCGTGCGCAATGCGCAGCGCGTTGCGCCGTCGCCCTTTCAGCCAACCGGATTCTCCATGACAGACCTGTCCGCTCCTTTTTCCCCCTCCATGTCCCCTCCCGTGTCCGCTTCGTTGTCCGCTTCTTTGTCCGCTTCTTTGTCCGCTTCTTTGTCCACCTTCCCGATCACCGGAAAATGGCCCGCGCAGCATCCCGAGCGCATCCAGCTCTACTCCCTGCCCACGCCCAACGGTGTGAAGATCTCCATCATGCTGGAGGAAACCGGCCTGCCGTACGAGCCGCATCTGGTGCGCTTCGATATCAGCGACCAGACCTCGCCTGAGTTCCTCTCGCTCAGCCCGAACAACAAGATCCCCGCGATCATCGATCCCAACGGCCCGGACGGCAAGCCGCTCGGCCTGTTCGAATCGGGCGCGATCCTGCTCTACCTGGCCGACAAGAGCGGCAAGCTGATCCCGCAGGATGCGGCCGGCCGCTACGAGACCATCCAGTGGCTGATGTTCCAGATGGGCGGCATCGGCCCGATGTTCGGCCAGCTCGGCTTTTTCAACAAATTCGCCGGCAAGGATTACGAAGACAAGCGCCCGCGCGACCGCTACGTGGCCGAGGCCAAGCGCCTGCTGGCCGTGCTCGAGGCACGCCTGACGGGCCGCGCCTGGATCATGGGCGCCGAATACACCATCGCGGACATCGCCACCTTCCCGTGGGTGCGCAACCTGATCGGCTTCTACGAGGCTGGCGAACTGGTGGGCATCGAGGACTTCCCGCAAGTCACGCGCGCGCTGGACACCTTCCTGGCGCGGCCAGCAGTGGCCAGGGGCCTGAATATCCCCAAGCGCGACTGAGGCGCCGCAAGCAGGACCAGCCCGCCAGACGCGGGCACAGGTAAAAAAGCCCGCACCGGCGCGACGCCGGGCGGGCTTTTTCTCATCTGGCGAAGCGCGCTACGCAACCGACTCCACCACCTTGGCACGCGCCGGCGCGTAGTGATCGAACTGCATGCCGAAGCTGGCACGTCCCGAACTCAGCGCACGCAGGCTGCCGATATAACCGAACATGCCGGCCAGCGGCACATGCGCCTCGATCACCGATGCGCCACCCGCCCGCTGCGATTGCCCGCGCACGACGCCGCGGCGGCGGTGCAGATCCCCGATCACATCGCCCACATGATCGACCGGCGTGATGACTTCGACCGCCATGAGCGGCTCCAGCACCACGGGTGCCGCGGCGCGCGCGGCTTCGCGCAGCGCCGCGGCGGCAGCGGTCTCGAACGCCAGCGCCGAGGAATCGCGCTCGTGATAGCTGCCGTCGAGCAGGACCGCCTTGAAATCCACCAGCGCATGGCCCGCCAGCACGCCCTGCGCGGCGGCGCGGCGGATGCCGGCTTCCACCGCCGGCACGTATTCGCGCGGCACCGCGCCGCCTGAGATGCGGCTCTCGAACTGCAGGCCTTCGCCGCGCGGCAGCGGCTCGATGCGCAGCAGCACTTCCGCGTACTGGCCCGGCCCGCCGCTTTGCTTGCGGTGCAGATGGCGCGCCTCGGCAACGCGCGTGAGTGTCTCGCGATACGCCACCTGCGGGCGGCCCACCGTCACCTCCACGTGAAAGCGCGTGCGCAGTTTCTCCAGCGTGACCTCGAGCTGCAGCTCGCCCATGCCAGACAGCAGCGTCTGCCCGCTCTCCGGATCCTGCCGCAGACGCAGGCTCGGGTCCTCCTGCACCAGCGCCTGCAAGCCGCGTGCGAGGCCGGCCTGGTCGGCATGGGTGCGCGGCTCGATGGCGACGTCGATCACCGGCTCGGGCGCGTCGATGGTCTCGAGCACCACGGGATGCGCGGGGTCGGCCAGGGTGTCGCCGGTGACGGTGGCCTTGAGGCCCGCGATTGCCACGATATCGCCAGCCACGGCGACGCCGCGCTCCTGCTTGCAGCCGGCATGCATCTCGTACAAGCGCGCCACGCGCTCGTGCTTGCCACTGCGGGCATTGAGCACGGTGTCGCCGGCGGCAAGCCGCCCGCGGTAGATGCGCGCGAACGTGAGCGTGCCGTGCGCGTCGTGCACCACCTTGAAGGCGAGCGCCACCAGCGGCCCGGCGGGGTCCGCGCAGAGATCGGGGCGTGCCACGTCCTGCGGCGCGGGCAGGTAGCCGGTCACGGCATCGAGCAGCGGTTCCACGCCTTTGTTCTTGAAGGCGGAACCAGCCAGCACCGGCACGCCGGCGCCGGCCACGGTGACGCGGCGGATGGCCGCGCGCAGCGCCACCTCGTCCGGCTCGCGGCCGGCGAGATAGTCTTCCAGCATGGCCTCGTCGTGCTCGGCCAGCGTCTCCAGCAAGCGCTGGCGCCAGGCCGTGGCCTGCTGCGCGATTCCGGCCGGCACGGGCTGCGTGGCGTACACCTGCGTGCCGTTGCCGTCGGGCCAGAGCAGCGCCTGCATGGCGACGAGATCGACCACGCCCGCGAACGCGGCTTCGCTGCCGATGGGCAATTGCAGCACCAGCGGCACCGCGCCCAGGCGCGCCTCGATCATGCCCACCACGCGCAGGAAGTCCGCGCCGGTGCGGTCGAGCTTGTTGACGAAGGCGAGGCGCGGCACGCGGTAGCGGTCGGCCAGGCGCCAGTTGGTCTCGGTCTGCGGCTCCACGCCGGCCACGCCGTCGAACACCACCACGGCGCCGTCGAGCACGCGCAGCGAACGGTTCACCTCGATACTGAAATCGATGTGGCCGGGCGTATCGATCAGGTTGATGCGGTGGCCGCGCCAGGCCACCGAAGTGGCGGCGCTGTTGATGGTGATGCCGCGCGCCTGCTCCTGCGGGTCGAAGTCCATGGCGGCGGCGCCGTCGTGCACTTCGCCGAGCCGGTGGCTGGCGCCGGTGTAGAACAGGATGCGTTCGGAGGTGGTGGTCTTGCCCGCGTCCACGTGGGCGATGATGCCGATGTTCCTGACGTTGTCGTTCCTGGGTTCCTTGCGTTCCATGATGGGCTGCCTGTGCAAAAACACCCTGGCGGGTGCGTGCCTGCCAGGGTGCTTCTGGTGTCCCCGGGCAGGCGGTCCGTGCGATGCCCCGGGACTGCGCATGGCAGCCAGGGGGCTATGGAATCGCTTGCGGAACGGCGCCGGCATGCCGCATGCGGCACGCAATGACATCGACGGCTGCGACAACCGGCGCCGCTACCAAGCCAAGGGACGAGCGCAAGCTCCCGTTCCCTTGGCCGGAGTGAATCGTGGCGATCAGCTTGTCGTAGGTACGCATGGCGCATCAGATGGTGGTGAACTGCAAAAACAAAACCCCGGAAGACCTGCGGGGCCGTCCGGGGTTGGCGATGTTCTTGCTTCGTCGTTTCCCGGAATGGCTTCTGTGCCTTCCGGGCGCGACGCTCGGAAGACTAGACGTGAAAGGCCAGCAGCACGCGATCACCGTAAGGTGCCACGGCAAACGCTGCAAACGCTGCGAATGCGGCATATGCGGCGGTGCGTCGGGCTGCTTGCTTCATGTCGTCTGAACTCCGGAGAATGGAGCGCAGTCTAGCACTTGTCGGCGCCACGTGCAGGACGCGATGCATGCGTGCATCCCCCGACAAAGTGCACTACGCTGAAAAACGCAGGCTGACAACGATACCCCACGCAGGAGATCCCCATGCCAAGCCATCCAGTCCTGGAACGGGTCACCGCCCGCATCGTCGAGCGCAGCGCCGGCACCCGGCAAGCCTACCTGGCGCGCACGCACGCCATGGCGGGACAGAAAGTGGAACGCGCGAACCTGTCCTGTACCAACCTGGCGCACGGCATGGCTGCCATGCCGGAGCAGGCCAAGATCCGCCTGAAGGCGCAGGAGCGGCCGAATCTCGCCATCGTCTCGTCCTACAACGACATGCTGTCCGCGCACCAGCCACTGGCGGAATATCCGCAGTGGCTCAAGGAAGCCGCGCTGGAGGCGGGCGGCACCGCGCAGTTCGCCGGCGGGACGCCTGCCATGTGCGATGGCGTGACGCAGGGCCAGGACGGCATGGACCTGTCGCTGTTCTCGCGCGACGTGATCGCGATGTCCACGGCGGTGGCGCTGTCGCACCAGATGTTCGACGGCGCGCTGTACCTGGGCGTGTGCGACAAGATCGTGCCGGGACTGGTGATGGGTGCGCTGTCCTTCGGTCACCTGCCTGCCATCTTCGTGCCGGGCGGGCCCATGACCACCGGCATCGGCAACGAGGAAAAGGCGCGCATCCGCCAGCAGTACGCCGAGGGCAAGATCGGCCGCGCGGAACTGCTCGAAGCGGAGAGCAAGTCTTACCACGGCCCCGGCACCTGCACCTTCTACGGCACCGCCAACTCCAACCAGATGCTGATGGAGATGATGGGCCTGCATCTGCCCGGCACCGCCTTCGTCAATCCCAACACGCCGCTGCGCGAAGCGCTCACGCGCGAATCCGCGCGCCAGGCCCTGCGCCTGGTGCATGGTGGCGAACGCTATACGCCGGTGGCGGACGTGCTCGACGAGCACGCCTTCGTCAACGGCATCGTGGGGCTGCTGGCCACCGGCGGCTCCACCAACCACACGCTGCACCTCATCGCGATGGCACGTATCGCGGGCATCGTGCTGGGCTGGGACGATTTCGCCGAACTGTCGGAAGTGGTGCCGCTGCTGGCGCGCGTGTATCCGAACGGCAGCGCGGACGTGAACCAGTTCCAGGCGGCGGGCGGCCTGCCCGTGGTGATCCGCGGCCTGCTGGAACTCGGCCTGCTGCATGACGACGTGACCACCGTGGTGGGCAAGGGCCTGGCCGACTACACGCGCGAACCGGTATTGCGCGACGGCAAACTGACGTGGATCGACGGGCCGGCCGCACCGCTGGACGACGCCATCGTGCGTCCCGCCGCGCAGCCCTTCGCGCCGGAGGGCGGCATCAAGCTGCTCGACGGCAATATCGGCCGCGCCGTGCTCAAGATCTCCGCCGTCAAGCCCGAGCACCATGTCGTGCTGGCGCCGGCGCTGGTCTTTCACACGCAGGATGCACTGATCGCGGCGTTCAAGCGCGGCGAGCTGGAGCGCGACTTCGTCGCGGTGCTGCCATGGCAGGGGCCGGCCGCCTGCGGCATGCCCGAGCTGCACAAGCTCACACCCACGCTGACCGTGCTGCAGGATCGCGGCTTTCACGTGGCGCTGGTGACGGACGGGCGCATGTCGGGCGCATCGGGCAAGGTGCCGGCCGCCATCCATGTCTGCCCCGAGGCGCTGAACGGCGGCGGCATCGCGCGCGTGCGCGACGGCGACCCGATGCGCGTGGACGCGCATGCCGGCGTGCTGACGGTGATGGTGCCGCAGGCGCAATGGGACGCGCGCGACATCACGCCGCCGGATCTCTCCGCCAACCGGCACGGTGTGGGCCGCGACCTGTTCAGCGGCTTCCGCAGGCACGTGAGCACGGCCGAGGAAGGCGCTTGCTCTTTGCTGGCCGACGAGGGCTGAGTGCTGCGGCGCTGCGGGTCGCGTGAAGATGCGCGTCAGCTCAGGCGCTGCGCAGCGCCGGGGGCGACAGGCCCGGAGCGTTGCGCATCGTCGGGCACGCGCACTTCCTGCACCGGCACGGCGATCGGGCAGCCGGCGGCTTCGAGCACCGGCTTGATGCGCTGGTAGAAACCGAAGCGCACGCTCCAGTAGTTGTCGGCGCGGGTCCAGCAGCGCACGTTGAGCGTGACGCCCTGCGCGGCGTAGTTGACCACCATGACTTCGGCGGCAGGATCGGGCAGCAGGCGCTTTTCCGTGGCAAGCATGGCGCGCAGCGCGTCGAGCGCGGCCTGGATGTCGGCGCCGAAGGTGACGGTGACTTCGATATCCAGCCGGCGCGTGGGGTTCTCGCTGTAGTTGGTGATGGCGCTGCCCCAGATCTTGCCGTTGGGCACGCGCAGGCAAACCCCGTCGGACGTGGTCAGCTCGGTCATGAACAAGCCGGTCTCGCGCACCGTGCCGGCCACGCCCTGCGCGTCGATGTACTGGCCCACGCGGAACGGCCGCAGCAACACCAGCATGATGCCGGCCGCGATGTTCTGCAGCGTGCCCTGCAGCGCCAGGCCGATGGCCAGGCCGGCCGCGCCGAGCATGGCGATGATGCTGGCGGTCTGCACGCCGAATTGCGACAGCACCAGCACCACGGTGATCACGCGCACGACCCATTGCGTGACGCTGGCCAGCATGGGACGCAGCGTGGCGTCCACGCGCGGCCGGTCGAATGCGCGCAGCACGGCAGAACGGGCGCGCCCGGAAAACCACCAGCCCAGCACCAGGATCAGCACGGCGGCAATGCAGTTCAGGCCCTGCTGCACGATCAGCTGCGCAAGGTAGGCCCAGGCCGCTTCCAGCTTGTGGGGCTCGATGAAGTTGAGGTTCATGGCAATCGGCTCCGGAGAGTAAACGTAAACGCGGGAATGACTGAAAAAAAGGAAAGAACTGAGCGCGACGGCTCAGGACGAGCGATCTTCGCGATGGCGATGCATCCGTTCGCCCGCATCGGGCAGCGGCGCTGCGCGCGGACTGGCCCGGATCGGGCTGGTGCGAGAAGCCGGCCGCCGAGCCTGTGTGGCGCTGGCGGTCTTCCGGCAAGGTGGGGCCGCTCTGAATATAGACGGTGGGCAGCTCCGCGAGAGGCACGGGCACGGGCAGACGGGTGCGCTCGTCGCCATGCGATGCACCTGCGCCGAAGCAAAGCAGCGCGGTACGCACATCGTGCCCGGCGCGGGGATCGGCATCTTCTCGCGGTGGGTGCCGAAATGACTGGCCACGAGGTCCGGGTATTGGGACGCGTCACCGGCTTCGCCGCCCACCGATTCGAAGCCGATTGCATGGGTGCGCAGGCCGGGCGTACCCGTTTCTGCGTGCAGGCCGGTGATCCGGCTCGAGTCCACGCCGCCCGAAGGCAGCATGCCCACCGGCACATCGGCCACGGTGCGGCGGCGCACGGCTGCGCATGGCAGCGCGCAGCCAGCAGCGCCGCCAGCGTGGCGGCAAAGCGCAGGCGCCGAAGCGGCACCAGCCCTTGCGTGGCAAGGCCTGGCGGCGAATCGAAGAAATTTGCCGATGTGCCGATCGGGGTGTTTTGGCTTCGGCGTTGCGGCCGCGGGGCGCGGCGCGCAGGGCACGCAGAAACGGGTACGCTTTCGCGCTTTGGCGTCCGCAAGGGAATGCCGGCAGGGCAGGAGCGCCGTGCCGGGACAACCATGGCGGCGCTCAGGCCGTGACGGGATGATCGTGCAGGCGGTCGCGTTCGGCCAGCGACGGGAACAGGCGCATCCACACCGCCACCACCACCAGCGTGCCGATGCCGCCCAGCAGCACCGCGCCCACCGGCCCCAGCAATGCCGCAGTAACGCCGGACTCGAATTCCCCGAGCTGGTTTGACGCGCCGATGAAGACCGAGTTGACCGCGCCCACGCGCCCTCGCATGTCGTCGGGCGTGTCGAGCTGGACCAGGGTGGAGCGCACCACCACGCTGATCATGTCGGAGGCGCCGAGCATGACCAGCGCCGCCATCGACAGCGGCAGCCAGCGCGAGATGCCGAACACCATGGTGGCCACGCCGAACACGGCCACCGCGCCGAACATGATGCGGCCCACGCGGCGGTTCATCGGGTGGTGCGCCAGCCACAGCGCCGTGGCCAGCGCGCCGATGGCGGGCGACGAACGCAGCAGGCCGAGGCCCCACGGGCCGGTGTGCAGTATGCCGCGCGCGTAGATGGGCAGCAGCGCGGTGGCGCCGCCCAGCAGCACGGCGAACAGGTCCAGCGAGATCGCCCCCAGCAGTACCGGCCGGCCACGGATATAGGCGATGCCCGCGAACAGCGTGGAAAGGCTGACCGGCGTGGTGACGCGCTGCGCGATCTGGCGCAGCTTGATCGCGCTTACCAGGCAGGCCGCCACCGCGAACAGCGTGGCGCTGATGGCATAGACCACGCCGGGGCCGGCCACGTAGGCGAATCCGCCCAGCGCCGGGCCAATGATGATGGCGGTCTGCACCGCCGAACTGGACATCGCCACCGCGCGCGGCAGCAGGCGCGGCGTGACCACGCTGGGCAGCAGCGCCTGCAGCGTGGGGGTCTCGAAGGCGCGCGTGGCGCCTATCAGGGCGACGAACACGAAGATATGCTCGCGCGCGATCCAGCCCTTGAGGCTGGCCAGCGCCATCGAGGCGGCGATCAGCGCTTCGAGCGTCTGGCAGGTGCGCACGATCAGGCGCCGGTCGAAGCGGTCCGCCACGTGGCCGGACATCAGCAGCAGGATCACCGAGGGCAGGAACTGCACCAGGCCCACCATGCCGAGCATGAAGGGATCCCGCGTGAGGTCGTAGATCTGCCAGCCCACCGCCACCGTGAAGATCTGGTAGCCGATGGTGGTGCACAGGCGGGCAAACCAGAACAGCCGGAACGAAGGATCGCGGAAGACGGAGTCCGGCTCGGCGGCCGGAACGGAGGCAGGGGTCGACATGGATGGCGGCAAGGACGGGACAGTTGGCGCGGCACATGGCGCGCCGCACTCGGCGAAACACAAGAAAAGCGCCTTACGCTGCCCTTTTGCTCACATCGGGACTTCCGATCGGGGCTAATGCTTGATTCCACAAGTATCGGATTCTATCCGAGCGAGGGCGCGCCCGCCGACGCTGGCGGCAACTTCCATGTATCAACTTTGATGCAATGTCACCACAGAGCCGAAAAATGAAGTGATTCCGATAATGATTCGTATTTATAATTCGAGCCCTCGATACGGTACGGGCAAACCCTAGTTCCCGCCCGCGCATTCCAGGAAGTCCACCCTTGCAGCCCACCATCCGACTCACGGGTGCCGCCCTTGGCGCCGCCCTGCTTTGCCTCTCTTTGTCCACACGCGCAGCCGACGCCACACCTGCGCAGGCCGCCGCCGCACCGGCGGCAGACGCGGCCGGCGCACCCGCCTCCCAGGGCGAGAAAACGCTCGGCGCCGTCACCGTGGTGGGCAACTGGCTGGAAAATCCCAGCGAGACCAAGGTGCTGGAGCACCCCGGCGCCCGCACCATCGTCGAGCGCGAGACCTTCGCCCAAAGCGGCGCCAGCAATGTGCGCGACGTGCTGCGCCAGATCCCGGGCGTGCAGGTGCAGGAGAGCAACGGCACCGGCGGCAGCGATATATCGCTGAACGTGGGCGTGCGCGGCCTGGCCTCGCGCCTGTCGCCGCGCTCGACCATCCTGATGGACGGCATCCCGCTGGCGGTGGCGCCCTACGGCCAGCCGCAGCTGTCGATGGCGCCGGTGGCGCTGGGCAACCTGGACGCGGTCGACGTGGTGCGCGGCGCAGGCTCCGTGCGCTATGGCCCGCAGAACGTGGGCGGCATCATCAACTTCGTGACGCGCGCGATCCCGAAGACGTTCGCCGCGGATGCCTCGGTCGAAACCGACATCTACTCCCATGGCGGCAGCGTCAAGACCACCCCGAGCGCATTCATCGGCGGCACCGCTGAAAACGGCCTGGGCGGCGCGCTGCTGTACTCCGGCGTGCATGGCAACGGCTTCCGCGAGAGCAACGACCACGTCAGCATCGACGACCTGATCCTCAAGGGTTCCTACCGCATCACGCCGGCCGACGAGCTGAGCGCCGCCTTCTACTACTACGAGGGCAACGCCGGCATGCCCGGCGGCCTGACGTCGGCGCAGTACGCGGCCAACCCGTTCCAGTCGGTGCGCCCCTTCGACAACTTCAGCGGCCGCCGCAACGATTTCTCGTTCAAGTACGCGCACAACGACAAGGACCGCAAGTTCGAAGTGCTGACGTACTACACGGACAGCTTCCGCGGCAGCAACATCGAGCAACAGGGCACGGGCGCCCAGGCCAGCCAGCGCCGCCTGACCGCCGCGCCGCGCAACTACCACACGTTCGCGATCGAGCCGCGCTACTCGCAGCTGTTCCGCACCGGCGACGTCAGCAACGAAGTCAGCGTGGGCTACCGCTACCTGCGCGAGGCCAGCGACGAACAGGCAAGCCGCACGAGCTTCTACACGCCGGGCTCGGTGAACGCGCCGGACCTGGCCTCGCCGGTCTACCAGTGGCGCACCGGCGGCACCACCGCCAATGCGGTCTACATCGACGACACCATCAACATCGGCAACTGGACCATCACGCCGGGCCTGCGCTACGAGTTCATTCGCTCGAACCTGACCGACCGCTTCACCAACGTGCGCACCGATGTCTCGTCCAACGAGCCGCTGCCCTCGCTGGCCGTGATGTACCACGTGAGCGACAACTGGACGCTGTTCGCCAACGCGGGCGTGTCGTTCGGCCCGCTGCAGTACTTCCAGATCGCCTCGACCACCAACGGCCTGACGCCGGAGAAGGCCAAGACCTATGAGGTCGGCACGCACTTCAACGCCAACGGCTGGGGCGGCGAGCTGACGCTGTTCAACATCGACTTCGACGACGAACTGCAGCTGCGCGGCGGCACCGGCGGCGCGCCGGACGCGTGGACCAACCTCGGCGCGACCACGCACCGCGGCGTCGAATCGTCACTGCGCTACGACTTCGGCACGCTGTCGAAGACCCTGATCGGCCTGTCGGCGTACGCCACCTACACGTTCACCGACGCGACCTACAACCAGGGCAATTTCGCCGGCCGCGACCTGCCGTTCTACTCGCGCCACGTGGCGACGCTGGGCATGCGATACCTGCGCAACCGCTGGATGCTCAACGTGGACACCTTCGCGCAGTCCAAGCAGCGTTCGCCGGGCGACCCGAGCACGTCGGCCACTTACCAGACCGCCGAGAGCGCCAATGGCGCGCTGGGCGATATCCCGGGCTACGCGCTGGTGAACATGCGCCTGGGCTATGACTTCGGCAAGGCGGCGCAGAACCTGAAGATCGCCGTGGGCGTGAAGAACCTGTTCGACCGCCGCTACTTCACCCGCTCGACCGACAACAACGCGGGCAAGTACGTGGGCATGCCGCGCACGTTCTACATCCAGGCTTCGCTGGCTTACTAAGCCGGCATCCCGCAGCAAGAAAACGGCGCCCCGGGGCGCCGTTTTCGCTTCCAGTCCCGCGCGCAGGCACCGATCGGCGTCAGCACGCTCACGCGGCTGGTGCCGTTCGCGCTGGCGGGCGTGTATGCGGATGCAGGCCTGGCGGCGGGGCGCAGCGTGACGCTGCGAAGCCCGCGGGGCTCAGACGATCTCGCGCGTTTCCTTGAACTCGACCTTGGGAAAGCGCTCCTGCGTCAGGCGCAGGTTCACCATGCTCGGCGCGAGATAGACGTGATCGCCGGCGCCATCCAGCGCGACGTTGTGGCCGGCCTTCTCGATCAGCTTCTCGATCTCGGCCGGATCGCCCTTGAGCCAGCGCGCCGTGGCGCATTCATGCGATTCGAAGATCGCGTCCACGCCGTATTCGTGCTCCAGGCGGTGCGCCACCACGTCGAACTGCAGAATACCCACGGCACCCAGCACCAGGTCGTTGGAAGCAATGGGACGGAACATCTGCGTGGCGCCTTCCTCGGCCAGCTGCTGCAGGCCCTTCTGCAGCTGCTTGACCTTGAGCGGGTTGTTCAGGCGCGCGCGGCGGAAGAATTCCGGTGCAAACGACGGGATGCCCGTGAACTTGAGCGCCTCGCCTTCGGTGAACACGTCACCCAGGCGGATGGTGCCGTGGTTGGGCACGCCGATGATGTCGCCGGAGTAGGCTTCCTCGGTGGTGTTGCGGTCCTGCGCCATGAAGGTGATGGCGTTGTTGATGGCCACGGTCTTGCCGGTGGACACGTGCAGCAGTTTCATGCCGCGCTCGAAGCGTCCCGAGCACACGCGCACGAAGGCGATGCGGTCGCGGTGGCGCGGGTCCATATTGGCCTGGATCTTGAACACGAAGCCGGTGAACTTGGTTTCGTCCGGCTCCACCACGCGCGTCTCGGTGTTGCGCGCCTGCGGCGGCGGCGCGAGTTCGCACAGCGCGTCGAGCAGGGACTGCACGCCGAAATTATTGATGGCCGAGCCGAAGTAGACCGGGGTCTGCTTGCCGCAGAGGAAGGCGTCCTTGTCGAAGGCGTGCGAAGCACCGCGCACGAGTTCGATCTCGATGCGCAGCTCTTCCGCCTGGCTGCCCAGCACGCGGTCCAGCTCGGGGTTGTCCAGCCCGTCGACCATGGCGGAGGTACCCTTCTCGCCGTGCGGGTCGAACAGCTGCACGCGGTCATCGATCAGGTGGTACACGCCGCGGAAGGACTTGCCCATGCCGATCGGCCATGTCATCGGCGCGCACTGCATCTTCAGCACGTCCTCGATCTCGTCGAGCAACTCGATGGGCGAGCGGCCTTCGCGGTCGAGCTTGTTGATGAAGGTGATGATCGGCGTGTCGCGCAGGCGGCAGACGTTGAGCAGCTTGATGGTCTGCGCTTCCACGCCGTTGACGGAATCGATCACCATCACCGCGGAGTCCACCGCGGTCAGCGTGCGGTAGGTGTCTTCGGAGAAGTCTTCGTGGCCCGGGGTGTCGAGCAGGTTGACGATGTTCTCGCGGTACGGGAACTGCATCACCGAGGAGGTCACCGAGATGCCGCGCTGCTTTTCCAGCTCCATCCAGTCGGAAGTGGCGTGGCGATCCGCCTTGCGCGCGCGCACTTCGCCGGCGACCTGGATGGCGCCGCCGAACCACAGCAGTTTTTCGGTCAGGGTCGTCTTACCCGCGTCAGGGTGCGAAATGATGGCAAAGGTGCGACGACGCGCAATTTCGGATACGAGCGAGCTCACGGCAGTGGATTCGGCAAACAGAAGATGGAAGGGGCCCGGGGCGCAGCGGACCGGCGCCAGGGGCCGGCGGGACCATCAGCTTGCGGTCGGGCGCCGGGCACTGCGGGCATGCACGAAGGGAATCGGGCGGTATTTTACCGGTTCGCGGGGCCAGCGGCGTGCTGATCGGGTGGCGAGGCGGCGTTTTGCCCCCGCAAGCTGCCGAACTGCAGGGCGTACTGGCGCGTAAGCTCGGCCCCGAAGAAGAAAATTTGCGCCGAGTAGTACACCCATAACATCAGCGCCACCACCGAACCGGCAGCACCGTAGGAGGTCGCCACCGCGCTGTTGCCGAGATAGAGGCCGATCAGCCGCTTTCCCATCGAGAACAGCAGCGCAGTGATGATCGCGCCCATGATCACGTCGCGCCAGGCGATGCGCGCATTGGGCAGCATCTTGAAGATGACCGCGAACAGCAGGGTGACCACGGCGAAGGAAAACGCGGTGGAGAGCACGTCGGCCACCGGCGCGAACCACGACTGTGTCCACATCTGCCCCCAGAAGCGTTCCACCACGGCCAGCGCGGCGTTGACGATCAGCGATACCAGCAGCATGAAGGCAAGCACCAGCACCAGGCTGAACGACAACAGCCGCGCGCGCAGCAATTGCTGCCAGCCCGCGCCTTGCGGCACCGGCGCGGCCCAGATCTCGTCCAGGCTGCCCTTGAGCTCGGCGAAGGCGCTGGTGGCGCCGACGAACAGGATGCCGGTGGCGATGGCAGTGGCCAGGCCGCTGCCACCGGCCCGGTGCGTGGCCGCCAGGATCTGCTGGATGGCGGCCGCGCCCTGCGCGCCGACGAGGTCGTCGATCTGGGCGAAGATCTCGCCACGCGCGGCTTCCGCGCCAAAGAAGATGCCGGCGATGGAAATCACCAGCACCAGGATCGGTGCCATCGAGAACAGCATATAGAACGAGAGCGCCGCGCCTTTGCTGGCGGCGCGATGGGCCAGCCACGAGCGGATCGCGGCCAGCACCACGCTGGCGGTACGCGCGGCGGTGTGGCGGTCCGGCAACCAGTGGCCCGGGCGGGGCCTGGGGGTCTTCGGGTCCAGGGGGCGGCGAGGGGTGTCGGCGGGATTCACGCTGGGGTCCGGAGGTTTGGCGGCGAAAGCTGCACGAGCACGGCTAGCGCTCCTTGCGCAGGCCCCAGATGAGCGAGACCATGAACAGCACGAGGAAGACGATGAACAAGAGCTTGGCGACCTGGGCCGCTCCGGCGGAGACGCCGCCAAAGCCGAACAGCGCGGCGACCACGGCGATCACGAAGAAGAGCGCGGCATAGCGCAACATGATGAGACTCCAGTGAGGCTCTCCCGTTCTTGTTATGCGTCCGAAAGTCCATGATACAGCCGCCTGCGCGCTTTGCCCAAGCCGCGGGCGGGCGGCCAGAGGCTAGACTGGAAGGCGGGCGGCTCGCCGTCGCGCAGGCCGCCGTCCGCCCAGTCTTCCTCCAGCACCGAGGCTGTTTCCCTGTCACAAGGAGGCACCATGAACCGGATCACCACGCGCTGGCTTGGCATCGCTGTCCTGCTGGCGTTCGGCCTGCTCGCCGCCACGGGCTGCGAGCGCAGCCAGCCAGGCCCGAAGCCGATCTCCAGCGAAGCGGCCGCCCAGGCCGGCACCTTGCCGGCACGCTAGGCGGGCCGCACGGCCCGCGCTCCGGCGCATTGCGCGGCGCCTTGATACACCAGCGATTGCGCCCGCCTTCGTGCGTCCGCGCCACGTCCTGCGCCACTTCCTGCGCCCCACTGCAAGCGCGCGGCGTACCCGTTTCTGCGTGAACGTTGCGGCCGCGGTCAGACCAGTTGGCCATGGAATGGCCTGTTACAACGCTGCAACCAAAGCCGGGCGGCCTTCCGGGCCACGCCATGGCAGGCCCGGCGCCTGATGCAGCAAAGCCGTGCAGCCGCTGGCGGGCAGCGCCCGCCAGCCACGGCCGCAAACGCGCGTTTCAGCGCTGCAACCAAAATGTTCCCGCCTCCGCGGGGAACTTCCGCGCGTGGCCGTATACCACCCGAGAGCCGGCGCCAGTGCTGGTTTTGCGGGGATTGGCACGCTTGTCGCTCTCTCACCGGCAGGGAGACATAAAAAAATGACGCGACGAGTCCTACAACGCGGGAGTGAGTTCTGCCATGCGTCAGCCGCCTGCACGAATGACGGCACGAAGGCGCTCTTATCGGCTGGCGCGACCTGCGCCATCGGTCTTGCAGCTTTTGTCGCCGCCTTTGCTCCCATCTGCGCGCTTGCAGAACCAGGCGATATCGTCGTACTGCGCAGCGTCGAGCCGCGCATTGCCTATCGCGGCATACCGTCGGGGGACATGCCGATAGCTGCCGCTGTCGAGCCGTTTCCGTCCAAACGCTTCGAACAATCCGCCGCCGCCGTGGTGAGCGACCTGACCGACAGCGATCTCGCTGCCGCGGTGGGTCGCAGCACCGCCGGCCGCGCCGTGCCTGGCGCCGGCCAGGCCGTGGCCGGCCTGCTCGCCGGCCAGCCAGGCCAGTTGCAGGGCCTGGCCACGGGCAGCGGCACGGCAGGCGCCACGGGCGGTATCGCGGGACAAGTGGCGCAGGCTACCGGAAACATGAGCGGCGCCTTGTTGCGCGGACTGGCGCCGCTTGCTGCAGGAGCCCATCCATGACACGGGCTCCGGTCATCGTCTGCGCCGCGCTGGCGCTGGGTTGCGCGCAGGGCCATGCGCAGGTCCCGGGCGTGGACAGCGCCGGCATCGATCCGGGCGCGCTTGCCGGTGCGAGCGGGCGCGCCGCCGTCAACGTGGCCGCCGGCATCGGCAATGCGCAGACCAACCAGGCCGCGATCGGCACCGGTGCCGCGGAAGTGCTGTCGGTGCAGCGCGCCGCCGCGGTTGCACCCGCGGCCGGTGCCGTCAGCCGCATCGGCAACGGCGCCTTCGCCAGCGGCAGCGGGCTGCTCTCGGCAAACGTGGCCAGCGGCAACGGCAATCTGCAGGGCAATGCGGCGGTACTGGCACCGTCCGCCGCGGTAAGGATCGAGGCCATCTCGGACGGCTTGCTGGCCGCCGAATCGGCCGGAGGGAGTCGCCCGGGTTCAGCGGGCCACGCCTCAGGACCCCGCGAGGCAGTCATCCAGCCGGATGCCTACCGCAACGCGACGGGCCTGGTGCAGCTGAACCAGACGGCCGGATCGGGGAATGTCTCATCCAACGTATTTGTGCTCCGTCCCCCGGCGGGCACTTTTTTCTAAAAAGGGAAGGAGAAAATCATGAAAACGAAAATCCTCGCCATCGCAGCGATGATGGCGCTGTCTACCAGCGCATTTGCAGGTGGATTCAGCTATTTCGATCGCCCCGACGACGCCGACATCTTCAACCAGACTGCCATCAGCAACGACATCTATGTGCGCGGCTTCGGCTTTGCCTGGGGGGATATCAAGTTCAAGTCCGAGTCGGGCGCGGTGGTCAACAGCCAGCAAAGCGCCCGTGACAACAACGTGCGCATGGGCTCGTCCAGCAACACCGCGTTCGGCGGCGGCAACGCGCTCTTCAACGCGCAGGGCAATATCGGCGTGAACATTGCCGCCGGCGCGGGTAACGGCCAGTCCAACCAGGCTGCGCTGGCGAGCATCGATGCATCGGATGTGTTCGCCTCCGCGCAGGTGTTCTCCAGCCAGAAGACCGCCGGCAATGGCGTGCATATGGTCGGCGCGGCCAACAGCGCCACCATGGCGGACAATATGCTCGCCGGGGCCAAGGGCAATGTCGGCGTGAATATCGCTGCCGGCGCCGGCAACCTGCAGAGCAACGCGCTGGCGGCCTCGGTCAATACCGGCAGCGGCTACACCGGCCGGGGCGGGCAACCGGTCGGCGTGCTGGCCAAGGCGACCGCGTCGAACGACCAGGCCACCTACGGCAACGATCTGTCGATGTGCGGCTGCAAGCCGAACAATGCCGCCAACCTCGCCGGCGGCGCCCTGGCCAACGCAGTGGGCAATATCGGCGTCAATATCGCTGCCGGCGCGGGCAACGCGCAGAGCAACGGGCTCGCCATCTCCACGGCGACGCGCTGAGTGGAGCAGTACGCCGCAAGGCACCGCGGTACGCAGTAAAAAGCAGTGGAGGGAGAGCCGGGCACGGGGGGGACCGGCTCATCCAGCCCGAGGGAGGTAGCAAGATGCGCGCGTTATTTCGCGTGGCCGGGGCATGCCTGTTGCTGTCGGCGGCGTTCGGCGCCAGCGGGCAGAGCACGATGACCATCAACCTCGATGGCCAGCCGATGCTCAGGAAGCCGGTCAAGAGCATGCTGGAAATGCGCTATCAGAACATGATGCGCCAGCAGCTCGACTTCAGTTGCGGCGCGGCGGCGGTAGGCACGCTGTTGCGCTACGGTTACGGCCTCGACCTGGCCGAGCCGAAGATCGTGGAAGACATGCTGCGCATCTCGGATGCCGATACCGTCGTCAAAAACGGTTTCTCCATGCTCGACATGCGCAACTACGTGGAGACGCTGGGGCTGCGCGGACGGGGCTTCCGCGTGGACTACAGCGCGCTGCGGCAACTCAAGATCCCGGTCATCACCTTGCTCGACGTCAACGGCTACCTGCACTTCGTGGTGGTACGCAGGGCGATCGACGGACGCGTGTTCGTTGCCGATCCGGCGCTTGGCAACCGCATCATCAAGGAAGAAGATTTCGCGGCCAACTGGAACGGGCTGGTGTTCGCCATCGTCGGCCGGCCGTTCGATCCGAACTCGCCGCTGCTGGACTTCGCCGCGCCGGCCCTGCGCGACCGGACCAACGCCGCCCTGGCCGGGGGGATGGTGCCGGCGGCGCTGGATTTCGGCCTGATCCGGATGGATTACTTCTGACATGGACACCGCGCTGCGCCTCTTCTGCCTGACTTGCTCCGCCGGCATGGCGATGGCCGCGGCGCCGACGCGCGCGGCTTCGGCCGCCGACGACGTCGGCGACATCGTCGGCGCGCCGGTGATGGCCGAGCTGGTGTCCGACGAGGAACTGGCGGGCGTGCGCGGCAAATACCTCGGGGCCAGCCTGGTCAGCGGCTTCATGGTGGAGATGGTGTCGCGCTGGCAGAACGACAACGCGGTCGCCACGGCAACTGCGCGCGTGGCGGCGGCCAACCTGGCGGCGGGCGCGGCCGTGGCGCAGGCCAGCGCGAGCCTGTCGGCACGCGTGCAAAGCCTGGCGGGCGGCACGGTGCAAGGCAATGGCGGCGTGGCCAGCTCCGCGGTGCAGGCGGCGGGGGTCGGGCAGGTGACGCAGATCGCGGGCGATGGCAATTCGGTCAGCAACGTCAGCACCATCACCACGCAGACCACGCCCATCGTCGCGCAGTCGCCTGCGGCTGGCAACGGTACCCTGCCGCAGCAGGCGCAGGCCAACGGCATGACGGCCAGCGCCACGGTCAACCCTGGCGGCGGGATATCGGTGGCGATCCAGTCGGCGGCGGGGAGCGCCACCCAGAACGCGCAAAGCGGCAGCCTGATGCAGACCGCGCGCATCACGGGCGACGCGCAACAGGTGCTCAACCTCACCAATATCACGCTGCAGGTGCAGCAATTGACGATCTGGCAACTGACGCAATCCAGCATGCGCGACGCACTAGCGGCAATCGCATCGATGCGACGATAATCGCTGCATGCCTAGGGCTGGCGCACCCGCTTCACGCGCATTCAGATTTCCGGGGGGAAAGATGAAGACCGAATTCGCTGTGCTGGGTACCGTCGCGGGTACCCTGCTCTCCGCGGCTGCGTACGCGCAGGTTGGCGCCCGGCAGCCGAGCGCGGACGAGCGGATCGAACGACTGACAGAACTGGTCGAGAAACAGGAACAGACCATCAAGGCTCTCGAGCAGCGCCTGAACGACCTGGAAATGGTCGGGGCGCGCGGGCGAGGGGTAGCGGGGGGAACGGGGAGCAGTGCCGACGGGAACGCCAGCAGCGCCATGGCCGCTGCCGGTGTTCCCTCCTTGGCACAGGAGGCGACTCCATCCACGTCCGCGGGCGGCACCGCAATCGGCGCAAGCGGCACGAGCGCGCAGGTGGTGGGCTCCGATGCGCGCGAGACGCAGCAGCAGGCGCGCGTACAAAGCAAGGACCTGGTCTACCAGACCGAGCATGCGCCTTTGTTCGAGCGGCGCCTGACCATCGACAGCGGTTTCGTCTACAGCTATTACGACCGGCGAGCGCTGTCGCTGTCAGGCTTTCTCGCGCTCGATGCGATCTTCCTCGGCACCATCAACCTGAACCAGACCAAGTCGCACACGCTCACCTACGACACCATCGCGCGCTACGGCCTGACCGACCGCCTGTCGATGGATTTCGACGTGCCGGTGACCTACCGCAGTACCAACTTCATCTCGGGCGGCGCGGGGGGCTCGGCCTCGAGCCTGTCGGACGCCACGCTCAGCACCACCGCGCTGGCCGACGTCAGCATGGGCGTGTACTACCAGTTCCTGCGCGAGAGCGGCGCGGCGCCGGACGTGGTGGGCAGCGTGCGCGTGCGCGCGCCAACCGGGCGCACACCGTTCGGCATCAAGCTGGTGTCGGCCGACCGGAACAACAACAACCTCAATATCGCCGACCAGTTGCCCACGGGCAACGGCGTGTGGGCGGTCACCGCCGGCCTGTCGGTGCTCAAGACCTACGACCCGGTGGTGCTGTTCGCCAATGCGAGCTACACCTACAACATCAAGCGCTCGGTGAGCGATATCTCGTCGGTGCAGGGCCAGGTCACGCCGGCCGACGTGAAGCTGGGCGACACCATCGGCTTCGGCGGCGGCCTGGCGCTCGCGCTCAACGACCGCACGTCGATGTCGCTGGCGTTCAATGCGGCCTTCTCGGGCAGCACGCAGGTCACCACGTCGGGCGTGACGCAGACCGTGATCGGCAGCCGCGCCAATGTGGCGACGATGACGTTCGGCTTCAACCACGTCATCACCAAGGGCCTGTCGGTCAGCACCGCGTTCGGCATCGGCCTGACGCCGGACGCGCCGAACTACACGGTGTCGCTGCGCTTTCCCTATACGTTCTAGGGGGTGCCGGGGAGCGGATAAGAAAAGCGGGCCGCAGCCCGCTTTTTTCAATGCCGCCTGACGAGCGCTATTCGCCTGCTCCCGGGCGCGCCTCGATGCGGATATTGTGCTTGTGCATCAGCCGGTAGAGCGTGACCCGCGACACGTTGAGCTCGCGCGCGGCCGGTACCACGTGGAAGCCGTGACTGGCCATCACGGTGCGGATCGCCTCGCGCTCGGCTTCCTCGCGGATGGCATCCAGCGTCTTGCGCGGGGCATCCGTGCCGCCGTGCAGCTGCAGGTCTTCCGCGGTGATCTTGCGGTTGTCCGTCATCACGATGGCGCGTCGCACCCGGTTGATCAGCTCGCGCACATTGCCCGGCCATTCGTACTGCATCATCGCCTGCGTGGAACATGGCGAGAAGCCACGGATACGCCGGTGCGCCTCGTGTCCATGCTCGGCGAGCACGGCGTTGGCCAGCAGCAGGATGTCCTCGCCGCGCTCGCGCAGGGGCGGGATCGACAAGGTCAGCACGCATAGCCGGTGGAACAGGTCGGAACGGAAGCGTCCGTCCGACTGCGCGGCGACCAGGTCCACGTGCGTGGCCGAGATGATGCGCAGGTCCAACGGAATCGACTGGTGGCCCCCGAGCCGGGTGATGGTGCCTTGCTGAAGGAAGCGCAGCAGGGCAACCTGGCTTTCCAGCGGGAGGTCGCCGATCTCATCGAGAAACAGCGTGCCGCCCTGGGCCTGCTCGATCCAGCCGATCTTGCGCTGGTTGGCGCCAGTGAAGGCGCCTTTCTCGTAGCCGAACAGCTCGGATTGCACGAGGTGCGGCGGGATCGCGCCGCAGTTGATCGCCACGAACGGGCCCTTGCGCCGGCTCGACGCCTCGTGCACGGCTTGCGCGGCGAGCTCCTTGCCGGTGCCCGATTCGCCCGAGATAAAGACGGGCGCCTCGTTGTGCGCCACCTTGGCCAGCGAGCGGAACATGGCGCGCATGGCCGCGCACTCGCCGATCATCGGGCCGTGGCCGATCAGTTCGTGGCTGCGCGCGCCGTGCAGGCAGGCCATGCCGTGGGCGTGCTTGAGGGTGTAAAGCAGTTCGCTGAACGAGAACGGCGTGCGCACATAATCGACGCAGTAATCGCGGATCAGCCGGCGCACGCGCTCGTCTTCGAGCATGCGCGACGAGGTGATCGCCACCCACATCACGTGCAGGTACTGCAGGCTTTGCTCGAGCTGCGCCAGCTCGGCATCGCTGTACTCGTTCTCGAGGTCG
The DNA here is from genome assembly GCF_056396525.1 of Cupriavidus sp. 05T41. Lineage (NCBI taxonomy): Bacteria > Pseudomonadati > Pseudomonadota > Betaproteobacteria > Burkholderiales > Burkholderiaceae > Cupriavidus > Cupriavidus sp. 05T41. The sequence goes on along the minus strand of NZ_JBFTLQ010000016.1, from coordinate 38,449 downwards.
AGCACGCCTGCCATCGGCGCGCTGCCTCGTACCACGCGGCTCAGGTCGCGGATCTGCTGGATATGGCGAATCTCCCAGCCAGACCCGAACTGGGCCGGATCGAATCCATAGGGTTCGTGGCGCGACACGACCAGCACCTGTGCGGTGCGTGTCGCCACCTTGCACAGTCGGTCCATAGCGTTCTCCCTGCCGTTGAGCATCTTGATGATTCCGGCTTGCACCGCGGCCTCGCTTCGATGCGGGCCATGGGTGCGGTCGAGCTGAGCCGGTTGGGGGGCTTCCCCCATGCGCAACGTCGGCATTACGGCTTGGACAGACTGCGGGACTGCTCACCGAGAATGGCGGCATGCTCGCCACCGGCCTGGAGCTGATCGCGGATGCGTCGGCGCACCAGGTCTTTCTCGCGCAGCAATTCGCTGCGGGGCGCGTCGGGAGACTGGCCGGAGTATCGGTAGTAGAGCGTCTTGTAGGTGAGCTGGCTGAGAATCCATTCCTGCAGCAGGCTGCGCTGGCGCGAAAGTTCACCTTCGAGCGAGCGCTGGCGTTGCAGCAGTTGTTCGATCGCTGCGCGAGCATGTGCCGGCAGCATGCGGTCCTGGCTCAGGAAGTCTTCGACGACGCTGGCGGCCGGATTGGCGTCTCCGGTGCTACGGTGTCGGCGTGGCGTCTCGGCTGCGGCTTCTCCCAAAGCCGTCCAGGCGCGATGAATGGAAAGGCTGGCGGACTCGCTGATGGTTCCCATGGCGGGTCGCCGGATTTCTCCTGCATTCATGATGTGATCCCCGTTGAACAACACCCCCGGCACTACACGTTCGCGATTACCACTTATCGTTGATGTTCTTATTTGCTTTCTTGTGGGGCGGGCGTGTATCCGCGCGCTCCCTTCCGTGGTGGCGAAGCCATCTGGACGATGGTCTGGTCGGTCAGTCCTTGGCCGTTCTGCGGGCGTGGGACTTTTGTTTCCGTCGTTATGTCTGGTGTTGCTTTGCGCCAGCCGGCGCAAACTCCGGAACGCCGGAGTCAAGAAGGGGCGCCCTCGAAGCGCCCCGCAATTTGCCACGCCTCTAGTTCAGTGCATTTAGGTCAGTTTGTCCAGCCCTCAGTATGGGGGCTCAACCCAATATCATCCTTTAGTATGAGCACCTTGCTACACACGACTTGGCATTGCAGGTAATTATCCACTTACATCGTACGCAGAAACGGGTACGCGCTTCCGTTTCCTGACGAACACGGGCGGGGTTGGCCAGGCCCGCAGAAACGGGTACGGTCGCCGCGCCCGGGGCCACGGCGGCACGCGCGCGAAGCGACGCAGAAACGGGTACGCACGGGCTCGTGCGCGGAGCGCCGTGCCCGCGGCTGGCGGGCACGGCAGCCACGGGATCAGTGGCCGGGAAGGTAGTAGAACTTGAAGACGAACACGGCCGCGATGATCCATACCATGACCGGAACGCGCCTGGCCTGGCCCGTCAGCAGCTTGAGCCCGGCATAGGTGATGAAGCCAAACGCCACGCCGTTGGCAACGGAGTAGGTAAAGGGCATGCCCAGCGCGGTCAGCACGGCCGGCACGACTTCGGTGGCGTCGGTCCAGTCGAGATCCACCAGCTCGCGCAGCATCAGGCAGGAGACATAAAGCAGCGCGGGCGCGGTCGCGTAGCCGGGCACGGTGCCGGCGAGCGGCGCGATGAACAGGCAGGCGAGGAACAGCACCGCCACGGTCACCGCCGTCAGTCCGGTGCGGCCGCCGGCCTGGACGCCCGAGGCGCTCTCGATATAGGCCGTGGTGGACGAGGTGCCCAGGAACGAGCCGGCCATGATGGCCGTGCTGTCGGCCATCAGCGCCTTGTTCAGACGGTCCATCTTGCCGGCCTTGAGCAGGCCGGCGCGATTGGCCACGCCCATCAGTGTCCCGGTGGCATCGAACAGCTCGACCAGGAAGAACACCAATACCACGTTGATGATGCCGATCGAGAGCGCGGCGGGAATATCCAGCTTGAGCAGGGTCGGGGCGATGGAAGGCGGCGCGGAAAATACGCCATGGAAGGTGTTGTCGCCCGCCACGAAGCTGAGGATGGTCGTCAGCAGGATACCGATCAGGATGGCGCCTTTGACCTTGAGGTGATCGAGCGCGACGATGGCGAAGAAGCCGACGATGGCCAGGATGGCGGGAGTCTGGTGAAGATCTCCGATGGTGACCAGGGTGGCGGGGCTGGCCGTGACGATGCCGGCGTTCTTCAGCGCCACGATGGCAAGGAAGAGCCCGATGCCCGCGGTAATGGCGATGCGGATCGAATGCGGGATGCCGTTGACGATCAGCTCGCGCACACGGAACAGGGTCACCAGCAGGAACAGACAGCCGGAGATGAATACCGCGCCAAGCGCGGCCTCCCACGGAAAACCCATGCCCTTGACCACGGTGTAGGCAAAGTAGGCATTCAGCCCCATCCCCGGCGCCATGGCGATCGGATAGTTGGCGTAGAAGCCCATGATCAGGGTGCCGATCGCCGCCGCCACGCAGGTGGCCACGAACACCGCGTCCTTCGGCATGCCGGCGTCACTGAGGATGCTCGGGTTGACGAAGATGATATAGGCCATCGTCAGGAAGGTCGTCAGGCCGGCAAGCAACTCGGTGCGCACGTCGGTCTGATGCTCGCTCAGCTTGAACACGCGCTCGACGAGCGAAGGGCCGGCAGACGCCGCCGGGGGATTGCGCAAGGGATCCTGCGTTGGCATGGAGGTTCCTCTTATTCTGTTGTGATGCGTATGTTTCAAAGGGGTTCGCGCCCCGGCGGGCCCAGCCCGGGCCGGGCGTAATGTCTTACAGATTCTCCCCTGCGGCAGAGCCGGTGGAGAATGTGTGGCATACGAAATATGTGATGATCCCGCGATGCTTGGCGGTGGATCCGGACAGACATCCAGAATCACCCTACCTTGACGCTGGCGCTAATCCACCGTATAAACCCCGCTAGATTCAAGCGACGAGGCAACAGCACATTCGTTAGCCACCGTCATGGTACTTCCGTTGTCCATGGTGTCCTTTCCTTGAGTTGCTTTGCTGGATATGCGTGAGCTATCCGTTTCTTTTTAAATTTTTGTCAGGAAAAGCAATACCATGCAAACCGGTATCGTTAAATGGTTCAACGACGCCAAGGGCTTCGGTTTCATCAAGCCGGACGCAGGCGGTGACGATCTCTTCGCGCACTTCTCTGAAATCCGCGCCGACGGTTTCAAGTCGCTGCAGGAAAACCAACGCGTGTCGTTCGAAGTCAAGAACGGCCCGAAGGGCCTGCAAGCTGCGAACATCACGCCGCTGTAAGCAGTAAGACTGGCACCCCTCCTGGGGTGCGCCCAGTCAAGAAAACCCCGCCTCTCGAGGCGGGGTTTTTTTTTCGTCCTGCCGGGGCCCGCAAGCGGACGGTGGCGACATGCCCGCGGCCTGCGCCCCGTCGACCCGCCTCGCTACGCCCGAAAGCAGCCGCACCGCTTGTCCAGCCACGCCTGAGCCCTTAGCCACCGGAAGACACGCCGGGCCCGCAGAAATGGGTACGCACAGGCCAGGCGAGCCATGTCTTCGGCGAGATGACAAGCGCGCAGAAACGGGTACGCTTTGGCCGCACCGGCCGGGCCACGCACGCCCGGGCTTCGGGCGCAGCGCCTTTTGAACGTCCGCAGAAACGGGTACGCTGAGCTTGAAATCGACACGCAGCCAGGGCCTGGACTGAGCCGTCCAGGCCCTGGTTCGCTCCACACCGCAGCCATATTGCAGCGCAGAAACGGGTACGCTTTGCTCTGCCTGGCGCGCACCGAATACGCCTGCGGCCTCCTGACCGCATCCAAGATCGCCCTGCTGATGTATTGGTGCAACGCAGAAACGGGTACGCCTCACGCAATTCCCCGCCAGCTGGGCGCCTGGCCCGTACGCAGAAACGGGTACGCTGCCGCCCGTTTTCGGGCGAATTTACCGCTCGCATCGACCCCGCGAGCCATCCTCAAGCCTGATGGCCGGCCGCACGGCTGGCCGGTTTCCTGTCGCGACAACGAATCCCCTGCTCCACGCAGAATCGGGTACGCCCCGCTAAGCGCGTAGTCCGGCGCCCGCCTCGCAGAAACGGGTACGCCACTCGCTTGTATATCCCTGATCGCTGACCACCCCTCATCACCAGCATCTCCAGCGTCCCGCAGAAACGGGTACGCCGACGTATACCCTTTGGCAGCCTGGATAATTCCGAGTGCAAGCGCTCGCTTTTACTGAGAACCTTGTGTATAATAGAGGTGAAATTTCCGGCTTGAATTTCAGGGCGTCAGATACACGCAGAAACGGGTACGCCCAGCGCCGAATGATCGCCTTGCGGTGACGCAGAAACGGGTACGCTTCGGAGTTCGGAGCGGCCCTGGTGGATGTTTCGCAGAATTGGGTACGCCGCAGAAACGGGTACGCTGGCACGACCGAAACCGGGCTTCGAAGTGCTCACGCAGAATTGGGTACGCATTTGGAACGCCGCCGCCCCGATTGACGCAGAATTGGGTACGGTGCGGGGTGAAAAGGGCAGTCGGGGAGTGGGATGCGTACCCGTTTCTGCGGGGATAACTCCGGTACGACCCCTTGTTTACCTCGGCACGGAGCGTATACCGCACTTGACCCGCAGAAACGGGTACGCTTTGGCGCGGTCCGGCTGTGGAAAAGCCTGTGAGAACAGGGAGTTATCCCCGCAGAATCCGGTTCGCGCTTTACGCTGAAACGGGTTCGGTATACCGCAGAATCTGGTACAGCACTTCGCAGAATCGAGTACGGTTTCACGCAGAATCGGGTTCGGAAGGGGGCTTTTTCCGTATACGAATCAGTGGCTTGGGGGCTACGTATACGGTTTACGAGTAGTTAACCCATACGCTTATCGTTTACTGGTAGCTCAGTGCTGGCCTTCCGTGGACAACCCTGCCGGGTTGCCCACCGCAGACCACCCTGCTACCAGTCATGAGACCCACCTGACCCAAAACCCGCGGCAGGACAGGAAATTCGCCTACCGAACCTGTTTCTGCGTGACAAGGCGGTTTGCTTCGCGTAAAAAGTCGTGTATTCCGAAGCCCGCCAATATGCCCATCAAACGCACCCAGACCATCCTGGGATCTCACGATCCGGCCAACATGGACCGTGAGCCGTCCCGCATCATCGTTCCCGGCGACGAGAACAGTCTGGTTCCGTCCGAGAAATTCCAGCGCCTGTTCGACGAAGCCCAGGCCATGGAACGGGAAGATGCATGGCAAAGTGGCGAAGTCGGCTTCCTTAGCCGCGCCAGCGTACAAGTGACCCTGCCTTATCGGGCGCCGAAAGGTGCGCCGCCGGTGTGGACACGGACCAGCGGGAATATTTCCCTGATGATCCAGCCTGGTTACTTCACGCAGCAGCGATCCGAGAAGGCGAGCAACGGTCGCCAGAAACTGGTGTCCGAGACGGTGTCGCTCGGCTATCCCTACGGGTCTTACCCGCGCCTGATGCTTGCCTGGATTGGCAAGGAAATCATGGCCAAGAAGAAGCGAGGGGAGTTTACGGGCACGGTCGAGGATCGCCGCATTTCGCTGGGCAACTCGCTTTCCGAATTCATGTACAACCTGGGCATCCCGATGGCCACGGGTGGCAAGCGCGGCACCATGACCCTGGTGCGCCAGCAGATGATCCGTCTGTTCTCCGCCACCATTGCGATCGTCCAGAACAAGTCCACGCCGAGCCAGAACCAGAACCCAAATCACGAACCGCTGTCCATTGACCGGGTCGGGTACCTGCTGGCAGATCAGTTGTCGACCTGGTGGGATCCGATGCAGCCCGGGCAGGGCTCGATGTTCGAGAGTTTCGTGGTGCTGTCCGAGCCCTTCTTCAACGAGCTGGTTAACCGGCCTGTGCCAGTGGACATGCGGGCGCTGAAGGCGCTCAAGCAGTCGCCTTTTGCGCTCGATGTTTACTCCTGGCTGACGTATCGTTTCTTCACCATCCAGCGCCGCACCGAGATCCCATGGGAAGCGCTGCAGATGCAGTTCGGCACCGAGACGGAAAGCGAGCGCAAGTTCCGCGCACTGTTCCGCAAGGCACTCAAGGATGTGCTGGTGGTGTATCCGGGTGCCAAGGTGGATGCAGACTCGTCCAAGGCACTGATCCTGCAGCCCTCGCGCACCAGCGTTCGCAAGCTGGCCTGAGATCCGGCTTGTCGCACGATCCGCCCGCTGGCTAGCCCAGCGGGTTTTTGCTTTCAGGACAGTGCGCGCGGCATGCGTTACCGGGCTCCTTGCCGTCCGGGAACGATGTGGGCGTCTTGCCTCGCTTGGGATTGCAGAAAAGACAAAAGGCAAGCGTGGAACGCTTGCCTTTTGCTTTGCTGGCCGGACCGGGACCGATGGGGTCCCGGCTCGGCCGGCGAGTTCGGCGTGATTCGTGAGATCAGGCCGGCTTGATGGCGGATGCCTGCAAGCCCTTCGGACCCTGCTTCACTTCGAACGTGACGCGCTGACCATCCTTGAGCGTCTTGAAACCCGAACCCTGGATTTCGGAGAAGTGCGCGAACAGATCCGCACCGCCGTCGTCCGGGGTAATGAAGCCAAAGCCTTTGGTCTCATTGAACCATTTGACCGTACCGGTTGCCATGTGAATTTCCTTTCGAAGCAAGTTCTTGTACACAACGCAAACAACGCTAACAACCGCTCAAGCACGCTAAATTCTCGTAGTTACCGAACGGATGCGACGAGGTTGACACGACTTGACTCGACTGTAGCGGGCATCATAACCAGTTTGTCTAGTTGTGTCATGTGCGGCGAAAGACGCACTATGCCTACTGTAGGCGGATTCCATGCCGCATTTCAAGCGAAAATCTTTCATTTCCATAACACGAAATGTTTTCGCTAATTTTATGTAAAAAATATAAAATCAAAAAACAGTTGAGCCCGCACGTCACTTTGACTAAAGTTGCGCCTAGAGATAATCGTGCGCTTTCAGCGCTGAAAGAGAGGTCGCAAGTGCCAGCTAAAATCATCACGGTCTTCAATCAAAAGGGCGGGTGCGGAAAGACCACGGTCAGCATGCATCTCGCCGGCACGCTTGGCCTGCGCGGTGCACGCTCCATGCTCGTGGATATGGACGAGCAGGGCACCGCGACGCGCTGGGCGGCACAGGCCAGCGATGAACGTCCTTTTCCCGCTTCAGTGATCGGTCTGGCGCCTTCGGGGGGCGCAATGCACAGGGAGGTCCGCAAGTTCGTCCAGGACTATGACTACATCGTGGTGGATTGCCCGCCGGCGGTGCATTCGGCCGCGCCGTCGAGTGCCTTGCTGATTTCGGATCTGGCCATCATTCCCGTAGTGCCCTCCCCGCCGGACCTCTGGGCGGCAGTGGCCGCCAAGACGCTGGCCCAGCACGCGCAGGTACAGAACGAAACCCTGCGGATTCGGGTAATGGCAAACATGGTGCAGCGGCGCGTCTCGATTGCGCGGCAGGCGATCGAGATCCTCGGCGATGACGCGGAGGTTCCGCTGATGAATGCAATGATCGGCTCGCGCTCGGCATTCCGCGAATGTCAGGCGATTGGCTGCACGGTGCATGGTGTGGTTGGAGCACGCGAGTCGGTGCAGGAAGTCGACATGATGGTCGACGAGGTATTGTCTTTGATTGAGCAATAAGAATGGCTACAAAACTGAAGAGCCTGAAGGCGGGCATGCTGGCGGGGATGGCTGCCGAGAAAACACGCGGCGATGCCCTCGACCGCTTTGCGCGCGCCGAAGCCGCGATTTCCCAGCACCCGAACGGATTGCTCCAGGCACGCTCGCGCGAACCGAGCCCGATTTTCAGCGCTGAAAGTGAGCCGGAGGAGGAGGGCGGACGCATCCTGATGAAGGTCCCGCTGGCGCAACTCCACGACAATCCGTTTAATGCCCGTCGTATCTACGACCCGGTCGTGGTCCAGGAGCGGGCGGCATCCATCGCCACGCACGGGCAGAAAACGCCAGGCCTGGCCACGCCCGATCCGGCGCGCCCGGGGCATTACATCCTGGTCGATGGACACTACCGCAAACGCGCGCTGGCCTCGGCGGGCAAGCTCGAGATGGAATGCTTCATCGAGAGCGACCTCAGCGATCTCGACTTCTACCGCCTTTCCTTTCTGCTCAACGAGCAGCGCTCCGACCAGTCGGCGCTGGATAACGCCATCGCCTGGCGCCAGCTGCTGGATGAAGGGAAAGTCCAGAAAGAGGAAGATATATGTGAATTGACGGGTATGTCCGCGGGCACCGTCAACAAGACACTGGCACTGCTGCGCCTGCCGGAATCCGTGCTGGGCGTCATGCGTGAACGGCCCGCTGCCATCGGCATCGCCACCGGCTACGAACTGACGCTCTACTGCAAGATCGTTGGCGAGGACCGGACCCGTGACCTCGCCGCGCGCATCATGGTGGAGGGCTTGTCGAGCCGGGAAGTCGAGGCCATCCGCAAGCATGCCCAGGAAGGCAAGTCGCGCAAGGTCAAGGAGATCAGCCGCCAATACAAGATTCGCAGCGACGGCGGCCAGTTACTGGGCACCATAAAGGAGTGGGATTCCGGCCGCGTGATGCTCGACGTGCAGGTCGGCGACAGCGCGACGCGCGAAGCCCTTGTCGATGCACTCAAGGTACGTTTCGGCCTCGACAAGAAGGCGGGCTGACAACACGAACCACGGCGGCCAGCAACGCGCGCTCAGCCTGGCCGTCCGCCTTGCAAGCCAGGACGCGGCGTCCCGTGCGGCGCCGCCCACCGCATTCACTCACTCAGGCGCGGTAGCTTCACCAGAAGGTTGGGGCCGCATCCGCGTCCTCCGTCCGGCAAGATCGCGCGGCGAGCGCGCCGCGAATTCCCCATCCACCTCCGCCCGATAACGCTCGATCGCCTGGCTCAGCAGCGCATGCAGTCCGCGCACCGAGTATCCGGCGCCCGGCGAGCTATCGGCCTTGCGCTGTGCGCGCCCGGTAGGCGGCAAGCGTGGCGGCCCGACCAGGGCCACGGGTCGCCCGGCCTGGCCCTCCCAGTCCAGCCCCCGGTCTTGCCAGTGTCGTGCCAGCGCCGCGCGGGCCGGATCGTCCAGACCCTCCTGCGCAAAATCTCCGTCGGACTCTCCAAGCGTACCAAGCTGCTCGCGTTTGAATTCGGCCAGATCGGAGAATCCGATCGGCAACGCCTGCAATACGCGCACGGCAGCCTCGGCGGCTCGATAGCGCCGGCCATCCTCGGCCTGCCCCTGCGTTGTCAGCCATGCGAGGAAGCGTGCCAGCGAATCCCGATCGAACTGTGTTCCCGGCGGTCGCCGGGCGGCGCGCGGCAACCGCAATTGCGCCTGTGTTTCCGCTTGCCAGACATGCGATGCCACATGGCCCTGCAGTTGCAGCCATTCGAACAACGCGCCCAGGATGCGCGAGGCATGCAGAACACTGCTATCCGATAGCGGGCCGGTAAACGGCCGCCATGCGACCGAATCCCTCGGCGCGCGCGGACCCACCCAGAGGCGCTCGGGCACAGGCTTGCGCAAGAAGGCAAGGTAATCGAGCCTGTCCTGGCCATCCAGCATAGCCAGCGTCTTGCGGCGCTCCGTGACCGACCAGAGCAGGAGACGCTCGGCTTCCTTCCGATATGCCAGCCAGGTACTCTGCTGCGCTTCATTTGCCGCGAGCCAAGCTCTCACCGCGGACAGATCTTCCGGAAAAGATGCCTTTGCGTCACTTGATGCGCCGGGCGTTATCTCTGGACACCGCATCAGTTCGAATGGCACGAGCTGCCGCAGGCCCGGTGCCAGCACGGCCTCGCCCAGGCGGCCGCGCGCGCCCACGTGTTCGCGCAGCAGCGGCGCACCATGCTCGTCCCGGACGATATCCCTGTGCTCCGCCAGCCAGCGATTGATGGCCCCACCGGCAAGCGAGCCAATGCGCGGCACGGAGCGCCACCATGCGTTGCCATGCCGGTTGGCAAGTTCGACCAGGATATGCAGGTTGGATATTTTCTGGGCGCGCAGCCGCCGCGCCAGCGCAGGAGAAAACCACAGCTCGATGCCATGGTCGGCGCGCGGGCGCGCCGTACCCAGGCGCTCGAGCTCGGCCAGCGCCTCCACGCGGCGGTCCATGCCGCGATTGGAGCGTCCTGGACCCATTTCCAGCAATTCGGCCAGATCCGGCCTGCTATGCAGGTGGGCGAGCTGCACCATCCGGTCGCGCAAGCCCAGCAATACGCGCAGCGCGGACTCCCCGCCGGGATCGTCATCGGCGTCGTCGGATAGATAGCGATCGGCCACCATCGCCGCAGGCATGCCCTGGACGTAGGCGCGTACCGCGGCAAACTGGCTGCGTGTGAGTGTCAGACTGGGTGTTTTAGCGGGCTGCATCGCACGGCCCGATTGTGATGCTAAGGTGTTGATTCATAAGGCACTTAAACAGCCACTAAATGCATCCGGAGGCAAATGCATAGTGAAATGTAATGCCGATAATTATAACGCGGAATATCCCGAAAACCGCAATGGAAGCGCGTAAACGTTCTCCGATTCGACAGTCGCCGTGACCTCGACCCGTAGTGCGGACCCGTGTAACCCTCACTTGCAATCGCGTGTTGCAGTGCATATGCTCAGACCAGAGTTAGTATTTTTTAACTCTGTTTTAAGAGGCATCGAAGAAGCAACGAAAGCGTAAGAACAACGCAAAACGGGGCGGTTCGACACGATTCCAAGGGATGGTCAGGCGCGCAGCGAAACCCGGACGGGGGCAGCGGCGGCGACCGGGAGTCAAGCCGGATCGTATGGAAATGCAACCACAGCATAGTGGGCTTTTCCAACAGCATGCGCGGGTTGTCGCGGGACTCGCCATGCAGCAATAAGAAAGAGAGCGGCCATGGCCACCATCCTCTTGATCGAGCCTCATCCACTCCTGCGCCTGGGTCTGCGCCATTTGCTGACGCAAGCGGGACTCCACGGCGATCTGGTCGATATCGACCCAGGATCCTTGCCCTATCCGGCCGAATGGCTGTGCCACGCAGACCTGATGATCTACGGCTTGTCCGCGGATCCGGCCACGCATTGGCAGGAGCTGGAACAAGCCTGCAGGTCGCTGATGCCGCGCCGCGTGCTGGTGCTGGCGGACGAGGTCTGCGCCCCGCCCCATGCCGGCGAGATCCCCGGCAACGTGCGCGGCCTGCTGTCCAAGGCATGCAGCGCCGATATGCTCGACGCGGCCATCCGGCTCGTGCTCGCGGACGGCGAATGCTTCCCTGCCCGTGCCCAGGCCGCCCGCGCCAGCGAGCACGCCGCACACTGGGGCACCGCGCAGGCGGCCCCGACCCCGAATACCGTGCACCGGTTTGGCGGCGCGCCGCTGACGGACGACGGCCACCCGTACCCGGCACGGCCGACGCAGCATGCCGGCCCCGCCGAGTCCGAACCGGAGACGCCCTCGGCCGGCTCGCACCTGCTCAATATCACCGAGCGCCAATATGAAGTGCTGGCGCTGCTGGCGCGCGGATATCCCATCAAGACCGTCAGCCGGCTGCTGAATATCTCGGTGGCGACCGCCAAGACCCATGCCTGCACCTTGTACCAGCGGCTCCAGGTGCGTAACAAGGGTGAGGCGGTTTACGTGGCACTCCAGCGCGGCGCCAAGCTGAGCTGGCCCGGTCCGGCACCGGCCGCCACCACCTTGCGCGGTGTGGGCCCGCAGTCGGTCGAACTGATCAGCATCTGCCAGGCTGCATGAGGGATTGTCCCGCCCCGGAGCCCATGGTGGGCCCGGGCGGCCGATTGCGTTAGCGGCTCCATCTTCTTCAGTACGCTGCCTCATCCGAAAGCACGAGGCGGCGTATTGTCGTACTTGCTACCCTGATCTGCAGCAACGCCAACAAGTGCCTTCGCGCGGCCAGCCGGTCCCGGCGCGCGGATCCTGCCAACCCGCTGTCACCCGCGCCGATGACAACGCTTCTGCTTGCCCACAACATGATGCTGCGCCGGGGCGTGCTGCGTCAGCTTCGCGAGCTGTCAGCGATCGCCCCGGTCCTGTCCCAGACCCCCGAATGGCTGCTGGAGGCGGCACCCGCGGACTTGCCGCGCGGCCCCATCGATTTTGCACTGCTCGATTGCAGCGGCACGGACGCCGATCCCTTCGAACTGCTCGAAGCGCTCAGCACCCGGCTGGCGCCGCGGCGCTGGCTGGTCATGTGCGAGGCGCCTGACGCCATCCTGGCCGGCCACGCGGCGCACCTCGGCGCCAGCGGATGCCTGGCGGTGCCTGCCTCGCCCGAGCAGACCCGAGCCGCCGTGGCGCTGGTGCGCGCCGGCGGCCAGTGCTTCCCGCGCCGGGCTTTCGCCCTGCAGCAGCCTTCTTCCCCCATCGGTTCAGGTGGGTCTACGGCAAGGGGATGATGCGCCAGCAGGCCCGGCCTCCTATGCTGGAGACGCGCGCACAACGAAGCCGAGACAGCCAATGTCAATCCGGCCGACGCGCACTGCAGAGGGGGTCATATGGAAAACGGGCTGGATATCCTGGTCGTGCGTGGCTTTGCCGTGCCGGAAGGCCGGGGCAAGTGGGCATGCTGCTACGAGATCAGACTGACCACCGGGCGCGACGAGCCGCTGCTGTACCGCGGCGAGCTGCACGGCCGGCGCTATGCCTGCGAGGCCGCGGCAATCGCCGCGGCAACCTTTGCCGGCGAGCAGGAAGCGCGCAGGCAGGTGGCGGCCGTGCGAGCCGGGCTGCTCGCCCGCCATGAATACTGCGTGATGGTAGCGGGCGAGCCGTTAGGTGAGCCTCTACAGGTTCCGGCGGACAACTGAGCCGCCGCCGCCCTCGGGCGGTGTCCTGCGCGATGCGCCCTTGCGGGGCGCGCGGCAGGCAGGATCGGCGCGGACCGAAATAACGGAGGGAGCGACGAGCGCGTGTTCGGGGGACCGGAGCGATCCGGTGCGCATGCCTGTCGGTGCGGCATGCGCGCACGCGTAGTTCGGCCGCAGCGCGTGCTGCGCCAGAACTTTAGGGCCACGGTCGAGCCGGCCGGTACAGGCGGCACGCCGTGGCTTTTTCTTTTGCCTTGCGCCCGGTGGCCAGCACGATATGCCCGGCGCGCCGGCACCAAGCAAAAAAAAGAGTCCGCCGACCGGGGGACCATGCGGACTCTAAGTGGCCTGCGCGATTCCGCTCGGGCAGACCACTCTCCGACGATAGCGAAAGCCTGGCGGCAGCTGTATCGACCATAAGCAGCATCTGCCACTTGGCAAATGCGCACGCCGCCGCGGCGCGCCGAAACCCGCCAGCCCAATGCGCGCTTCGCCGCGGCGCGACGCACAGGGCGCCGCGCCATGGACCACCCTGGCCGTTTCATGCTTCTGGCTGGGATGAGGCAGGGCAGGAATCGCTGCCCGGAACGGGCAAGGATGAGGGCGGCAGGGGCCGCCGTAGACGGGGCTGCCCCACAACTGTGATACTTTTCTCGCGTTCCGATACCTGACGACGGCCACCTCGATGCACTGGCATTTCATCTCACGCTTTGGCGAAACCTCCCTGCTGCTGCCCTGCGCGGTGCTGATCACGGTCTGGCTGCTTTATGCCGGGGCCTACGCCAGCGCCCGCCGCTGGCTGCTGGCATTCGGCCTCGGGGCAGCGCTCGTGCTGGCTTCGAAGCTGGCATTCATGGGCTGGGGCATCGGCTGCGAAGCGCTGAATTTCACCGGCTTCTCCGGGCATAGCATGATGGCGGCCTCGGTGCTGCCGGTGCTGCTGTACCTGGTGGTGTCGGCACGCTATCCCCGCCTTGCACTCGTCGCATCCTGCTTTGGCATCCTGCTGGCGCTGCTCGTGGGCGTGTCGCGCCTGAAGCTCGAGGCGCATTCCGATTCCGAAGTCGCCAGCGGACTCGCCATCGGCTTTGCCGTGAGCCTGTCCTTCATCCTGTGGAGCGTGCGCCCGCGGCGCTCCGCCCCCGCGCTGGCGGCCGCGCTCCTGATGGCAGTGATGCTCGGCGTGCCGGTCGCCGGCGTGGCGGCGCCCACCCACCACTGGCTCGAAGTGATTGCCGCGCGCCTGGCCGGTCGCGACAAGCCATTCCAGCGCGGACAGTGGCGCGAATGGGCCGGCCAGCCCGAGAGCGCCGCGGTGCTGGTCTGCGTGCCGGAGCCGCGCGTGGCGTCCTGAGCGCCGGGGGCGCGCTGTGTGTGCGCCAGCTAACAGACCTCGCCGTCGCCGCGGCACAACCATGATTTGCATGACTAGTCCGGCTTGCCGGATGGAGGCGAATCATGTCCGCGATCCGCGCCTTTGTGGGCGAGCGCCAGGCTGCCCTGCAGATCCTCTATCGCTTTACCGACGCCGGCATCGTCGCCGCCTGCGGCATGGCGGTGGGCGAGTTGCTGTTCCCGCAAGGCCTGCGCGGCGCCGCGCCCGTGCACGGCTTTATCACTGTTCTGTGCTCGGTGAGCACGCTGCTGGTGTTCCCCGCCTGCGGCCTGTACAACTCCTGGCGCGGCCGCAACCACGTGGCGCTGGCGCTGCGCACGCTGGCGGCGTGGGGTGCGGTCTGCATGCTGGGCCTGGTCACCGCGTATCTGATGCACCAGTCGGCTGCGCTGTCGCGGCTGTGGTCGATGGGCTGGCTGCTGAGCGTGGCCGTGATGCTGCTGCTCTCGCGCGTGATGCTCTACCGCATGCTGGGCAGCGTGCGCGAACTCGGCATCAACGCCAAGCGCGTGGTGATCCTCGGCTATGGCTCGCTCGGGCATGAGATGTACCAGCGCGTGCGCAACAACCGCGGCGCCGGCTACAACGTGGCCGGCATCTACGACGAAGGCATGCAACCGGTGCCTGCCGGCGTCACGCGGCTCGAATCGCTGCAGGAAGTCTGCACCTTCGTGCGCAACAACGGCGTGCGCGAGATCTGGCTGACGCTGCCGATGGCCGCCTGCCGCGATCTCTACGACGTGGTTTCCCATTTCCGCAACGACCTCATCGACATCCGCTGGGTGCCCGACATCATGGCGGTCGAACTGCTGGGACATCGGTTCAGCGACTTCCTCGGCCTGCCGGTGATCGATCTCAACAGCCCGCCGCAGTCGGGCATCACGGGCCTGCTCAAGGCCAGCTTCGACCGCGTCTTCTCGCTGGCCGCGCTGGTCGGGCTGTCGCCCCTGCTGCTGCTGATCGCGGTGCTGGTCAAGGCCTCATCGCCGGGGCCGGTGTTGTTCCGCCAGGCGCGCCTCGGCATGGATGGCAAGCCCTTCCACGTCTACAAGTTCCGCACCATGGTGATGCACCAGGACAGCGGCGTGCCCCAGGCCGTGCCGGGCGATCCGCGCGTCACGCGCCTGGGCGCCTTCCTGCGCCGCACCAGCCTGGACGAGCTGCCGCAGTTCTTCAACGTGCTGCACGGCGAGATGTCGGTGGTGGGCCCGCGCCCGCATGCCATCGAGCATAACGAGATCTACAAGGAAATCATCGACCGCTACATGTTGCGCCATCGCGTGAAGCCCGGCATCACCGGCTGGGCGCAGATCAACGGCCTGCGCGGCCAGACCGACACCGTGGAGAAGATGCGCAAGCGCATCGAGTTCGACATCTTCTATATCCGCAACTGGTCGTTCCGGCTCGACCTGCAGATCATCCTGCGCACCGCCCTGCATGGCTGGACGGGGCACGCGGCGTACTGAGCACGTGGGCGCCGGGTGTTGCTGCCCGGCTGCGGCGGCGCGAAGTTGGTGGGCCAACGCACCGAAGCCGCATGGCGCCTGCGGCCCAATGGTGGCACCCGATCATCCTCACCGAGGAGTACAGAGATGAAGGCAACCATTCGACAAATCCTCGCCGACGTGGCGCGGCTGGACGTATCGGTCGAAGCACTCGATGACCAGGCGGACCTCTACGAAGCCGGCCTCTCGTCGCTGGCAACCGTCCATGTGATGCTGGCCATCGAGAATGCGTTCAATATCGAGATCCCGGATGCGATGCTCACCCGTCAACTCTTCCGCAGCGTGAATTCGCTGGCGGCCGCGGCCGAGCAACTCAGACAGCAGCAGGAGGCAGCATGAGCCCCCCGCTGGCCAGCGTGGAGCTGGCGCGCCCGATGTCGGCCCACACCGGCACCGCCGAGCTGATGGCCGGCGCGGCACTGGCTGCCGCCGAGGCGGCGCAGCATGCCGACCAGGTGGACCGCGACGCCGCCTTCCCGCACCAGGCGTTCGCCGTGCTGCGCCAGCACCGCCTGCTCAGCGCCCTGGTGCCGGCCGAGCACGGTGGCGCGGGCGCTTCGCTGGACACCATCGCGGCGATCTGCCGCGTGCTCGGCGCGGCCTGCTCGTCGGCCGGGATGATCTACGCCATGCACCAGATCCAGGTCGCCTGCATCGTCGAGCATGGCAGCGGCAGCCCCTGGCATGAGCAATTGCTCGACCGCATCTCCGGCGAACAGCTGCTGCTGGCCTCCGCCACCTCCGAAGAGGCCATCGGCGGCGCGCTGCGCAACAGCGGCTGCGCGGTCAACGTGGAGCACGATCGCTTCCATCTGCTCAAGATGGCGCCGACGATCTCCTACGGTGCGCACGCCGACGCCATCCTGGCCACCGCGCGCCGGCATGCCGATGCCTCGCCGTCCGACCAGGTCATGGTGTGCCTGCTGAAGCCCGATTTCACGCTGGAGTCCCTCAGCACCTGGGACACGCTGGGCATGCGCGGCACCTGCAGCAACGGCTTTCGCCTGGAGGCGCGGGGCGCGTGCGAGCAGATCCTGCCGGTCGCCTTCGGTGAGATCGCCGACGGCACCATGACGCCGGTTTCGCACATCCTGTGGGCGGCGCTGTGGACGGGCATCGCGGGCGACGCCGTGCACCGCGCCAAGAGTTTCTTCCAGGGCCAGGCGCGCGCGCGTCCCGGCTCGCTGCCGCCGTCGGCCACGCGCGTGGCGGATGCGGTGGCGATGGTGCAGATGATGGAAGGCCGGCTCGAACTCGCGCTGACCCACCAGCGCCAGCGCCATGCCGGCCTGTCGGTATCGGCGCTGTTCTCCCTGGCCGCCGAGATGAACGGCCTCAAGACCAGCGTCTCCGCGCTGGGCATCGAGGCGGTCCAGCAGGCGATGTTGATTTGCGGCATGGCAGGCTACAAGCACGGTACCCCCTACAGCCTCGGGCGCCATCTGCGCGATCTCTGGTCAGCGCCGCTGATGATCAACAACGACCGGATCCTGACCAACACCGCCAGCCTGCTGCTGGCGGAGCGTTCGAGCTGAGGAGCACGATATGGATGCCAACATTAGCGCGGACAACGCCAGCACGGCGCCCTTCGAGCCCGCTGCCGCGGCTGCGCCACCCTATGGCGATCCCCTGGTCGGGCAGCGGCGCTACCAGCAGGCGCTGATCGAAGCCGGCCTGCTGATTCCCGGCGGCGTCGATGGCGTGTATGGCCGCAGCGCCGTGTTCGAGGCGATCGCCGATGGCCTGAACGTGGCTGTCACCGCGCTTGGCGCGGACCAGCGCGCCGAAGTGATGCGCTTTCCGCCGGCGATGTCGCGCAAGGACTTCGAGGCCAGCGACTACCTCAAGAGCTTCCCGCAACTGGCCGGCACCGTGCACAGCTTCTGCGGCAACGACCGCGATCATCACCGCCTGCTGGCGCGGCTCGAAGACGGCGAAGAATGGGCCGACGAACAACGTCCCACGCGCGTGGTGCTGACGCCCGCGGCCTGCTATCCGATCTACCCCGCGGTGGCCCGGCGCGGCCCGATGCCGCCGCAGGGACTGGTGGTCGACGTGCTGTCGTACTGCTTCCGCCACGAGCCGTCGATCGATCCGGCGCGCATGCAGATGTTCCGCCAGCGCGAGTACGTGCGCCTGGGCAATGCCGCGCAGATCATCGCGTTCCGCCAGTTGTGGATGGAGCGCGGCCAGCAGCTCGCGGGCATGCTGAAGCTGCCGCACGAGGTGGAGGTCGCCAATGACCCGTTCTTCGGCCGCGGCGGCAAGATCGTGGCCGACAGCCAGCGCGAGCGAAAGCTCAAGTTCGAGCTGCTGGTTCCCATCAACGACGGCGCCCCGCCGACCGCCTGCATGAGCTTCAACTATCACATGGATCATTTCGGCCAGGTCTGGGAACTGCGCACCGCCGATGGAGAGCCGGCCCACACCGGCTGCGTCGGCTTCGGCATCGAGCGCCTGACGCTGGCGCTGCTGCGCCACCACGGCTTTGACGTGGGGCACTGGCCCAAGGACGTACGCGCCACGCTGGGAGGGCTGTGATGCTGGTCGACCCCCATACCCTGGAGCGCGGCACGCACGTGTCGCACGCCTTGCACAATGGCAACCCGGTCTGGCCGCAGACCAACTGCTATGTGGACCTGTGGATCGAGCTGCTGCACGGCTGGGGGCTCGACCCCGTGGCAGCGCTCGGCTTCACAGTGGCGCAGGATTTCGAGGGCGACCAGTTCACCTTCTTCAAATACCCGCACGACGATCTCGAGCGCCTGTACGGCGTGGTGGTGCAGGAGCTGTCGCTGTATGAATCGATGGAAGCGCGCGTGGCCGCGCAGACCTGCCGCGGGCACGTGGTGCTGCTCGAGGTGGACGGATTCTACCTGCCCGACAACCGCGCCACCTCGTACCGCCGCGAGCACACCAAGACCACCATCGGCATCGACGTGATGATGCCCGACGCGCAGTCGGTGGGCTACTACCACAACGAGGGCTACCACGTGGCCAGCGGCGAGGACTACGGCGGGCTGTTCCGCCGCCTGCCCGGCCTGGTCGACGACGTGAACCTGCTGTTCCCCTATGCCGAGGTGGTGCGCCGCCGTTTCCCGGCGCTGGAAGGGGCGATGCTGGTACGCGCCTCGCTCGCGCTGCTGCGCAAGCATCTCGCGCGGCGCCCGCGGCAAAACCCCATCACCGCCTTCCGCACGGCGTTTCCCGCGCACCAGGAAGCGCTCATGGCGGGCGGCGAGCAGGTCTTCCATCCCTACGCCTTCAGCGTGCTGCGCCAGCTCGGCGCCAACTTCGAACTGCTGGCGCAGTACCTGCGCTGGCTGGCCCAGCATGGCCAGCCGATGCCCGACAGCATCGCGGGTGCATGCCAGAAGCTCGCTTCCGAAGCCATGGTGATGCAGTTCCGCCTGGTGCGCTCCATCATCAGCCGCAGGGTGGACCGTTGCCAGGATTGCCTGGACCAGCTCGAAGTCTCCTACGACGCGGCGATCCCGGCGCTGGCAAGCTACGTGGGCGAGGCCGAATACTAGATACCGCCGACCTGCGCCCGCCGCCATGCACGCGCCTCTCGTCCTCACGCCTGTTCCCGGGCGGCCAGTCCACCGCGAGCCCCTCGCCGGCGCCTGGGCCTTGCTGGAGACGCCCTGCGGCGCCGCTGCATCGCCGGCCGGGCTGGAAGGGCGCGGCCCATGGCTGCCCGCGGCGGTGCCCGGCACCGTTGCGCAGGCGCTGCAGGCGGCAGGGCAATGGCAGGCCGACGCGCCGCGCGCCCTGCACGACCACGACTACTGGTACCGCGTGCCGCTGTCCGGCGCGGGTGCCTGCCGCCTGCGCCTGCACGGCCTGGCCACGGTGGCCGAGGTATGGCTCGACGAGTTGCGCGTGCTCGACGCGCAGAACATGTTTACGGCGCACGAGGCGGAACTGCATCTCGACGGCGACCACGTGCTCTGCCTGTGCTTCCGCTCGCTGCACCGCTGGCTGCGCAGCCAGCGCGGACCGGTGCGGTGGAAGCCGCGCCTGGTCTCGCCGCCCTCGTTGCGGCTGGTGCGCACCACGCTGCTCGGCCATATGCCTGGCTGGTGCCCGCCGGTGCATACGATCGGGCCCTGGCGCGGCGTCGACCTGCTGCCGCTCGACGCTGGCGCCAGCCCGCTGCTGACGGCGCGCTACGACCTGCAGGCCTCGCTCGACGCGGATCTTGCACGCGGCGTGATCCGCCTGCGCCTGCGCGACGTGGCGCCGCTGCCGGCGGGCGTGCCGCTGATGCTGTGCGCGGACGGGCGCGAGGCGCCGCTCGCCGCCGTGGACGCCGGCCCCGGCGGCATCGTGTACGAGGGCGAGCTTGCCGTGAGCGCGCCGCGCCTGTGGTGGCCGCATACCCACGGTGCGCCGCAGCGCTATGCAGTGCAGTTGCGGCTGGGCGACGCGCGCATCGATTGCGCGCAGGTGGGCTTTCGCCGCATCGAGATCGACCGCCGCACCGCAGCCGGCGAGGATGGCTTCGCCCTGCGCGTCAACGGCGAACGCATCTTCTGCCGCGGCGCCTGCTGGACCAGCCACGACCTCGCCGGCCACGTCGATGCGCCCGCGGAAGTCGGGAAATGGCTGGCGCTGGCGCACGGGGCCGGTATGAACATGGTGCGCGTGAGCGGCGTCACCTGCTATCAGGGAGAGGCCTTCTTCGCTGCCTGCGATGCGCTCGGCCTGATGGTCTGGCAGGATTTCATGTTCGCCAACTTCGACTACTGCGCCAACGCCGAAGCCGCGCGTCCGCTCATGGCCCAGGCCACGCGCGAAGTCAGCGAGTGGCTGGCCGCGCATCGTCACCATCCGAGCGTGGCGGTGCTGTGCGGCGGCAGCGAGGTCGAACAGCAGGCCGCCATGATGGGCGTGCCTTGCGCGAGCTGGCGGCAACCGCTGTTC
Source organism: Cupriavidus sp. 05T41 (assembly GCF_056396525.1). NCBI lineage: Bacteria > Pseudomonadati > Pseudomonadota > Betaproteobacteria > Burkholderiales > Burkholderiaceae > Cupriavidus > Cupriavidus sp. 05T41. The sequence continues at coordinate 17,813 of NZ_JBFTLQ010000016.1, read as the reverse complement.
GACGAAATCATCCCGGCCTGCGTGGCCGCCTGGCATCCCGACGCCGTATACGTGCGCAACTCGCCGAGTGGCGGCGCGTGGCCATTCCAGCCCGACAGCGGCGTCTCGCACTACTACGGCGTGGGTGCCTACCAGCGCCCGCTCGACGACGCGCGCCGTGCCAATGTGCGTTTCACGTCCGAATGCCTGGCCTTTTCCAACGTGCCGTGCGCGCGCACCCTGGCCGACGCGCTGCCGGTCGCACCCGCGCATGACCCGCGCTGGAAGGCGCGCGTGCCGCGCGATGCGGGCAGCGGATGGGATTTCGAGGACGTGCGGGATTTCTACCTGCGCGAACTGTTCAAGGTGGACCCGCCGCGCCTGCGCTACGAGGACAGCGTGCGCTACCTGGCGCTGTCGCGCGCGGTGGTGGCCGAGGTGATGACCGACGTCTTCAGCGAATGGCGGCGCAGCGGCTCGACTTGCTCCGGCGCGCTGGTGTGGCAGCTGCAGGACCTGCTGCCGGGCGCGGGCTGGGGCATCGTCGATGCGCTGGCGCGGCCGAAATCGGCATGGCACGCGCTGCGCCAGGTATGGCAGCCGCTGCAGGTGCTGATCACCGACGAAGGCCTCAACGGCATCCATGTGCACCTGATCAACGAAAGCCCGGCGCCGCGCGCGGTACGCCTGCGGTTGCAATGCTGGCGCGACGGCGAGACGGCGCTGCTCGACGTGGCGCGCGAGCTGTGCCTGCCGCCGCACTCCATGCAGCGCATGGGCGGCGCCGAACTGGCCGGCACGTTCTTCGATTTCACCTATGCCTACCGCTTCGGCCCGCGTACGCATGATGTGGTGTGCGCCACGCTGTGCGATCCCGCCGACGGCACCCAGATAAGCCAGGCCTGCTACCTGCCCGAACGCAGCGCGGCCGCGCTCGAGCCGCCCGAGCTGGCGGTGGCGCTGGCGCGCGAGGACGGCGACTGGTGGCTGACGATATCGGCGCGGCGCTTCGCGCGCTGGGTGCATATCGACGATGCGGCCATGCGCCCCGAGTACGACTGGTTCCACCTGGCGCCAGGTGCGTGCCGGCGCGTGAAGCTGCTGCCCGAGGGCGACCCGAATGGAGGAGGCCAGGATGTAGGGCTGGCGTGTGCGGCTCCCATCCCGATGGGGGAGGTCCATGCGCTCAATGCGAGACGTGCGGTGGCCTACAGCGCGCCAGGCGCCTGATACGCCGTACACGCGGAGTACGAATGCTGTGCCACGCGGCGCCGGGGCTTCATGGCTTGGTCGCCGGTGTTGTGATTTCCGGCGCTCTAAGACCTACCGAAGGATGATCAGGTTTCAGCCGTGCGGCTACTGTTGGGAGGACCACATATGGCACTTAATACAGACACAGAGGCTGTACGAACCGGGGTTAAAGAATAGGTGGTCGGCGCGGGTCCCCGCTATGCGACGGACCGGCTTCGGTCGTAAGTGTTCGTGCGGCTGGTCACGGGGAGAGGAAAATGATCAGTCAGCGTTCGGATCTGCACGTCAATCATGTGCTGGGTGCCTTGCCGCGCAAGGATTGGGAGTCGTTGTCGGCGCACCTCGAGCTGGTGCGCATGCGTGCCGGCCAGCTGCTGACCGACTCGGGCCAGCGTATCCACCATGTCTACTTCCCCACGACTGCCATCGTCTCGATGCTCTCGCTGCTGGAAGATGGCGCCACCGTAGAGATCGCCGCCATCGGCAAGGAAGGGCTGGTCGGCATTCCGGTGCTCACCGGCGGAGACACCATGCCGTGCCGCGTGGAGGTGCGCACGCCGGGCTTTGCCTACCGCCTGTCGGCAGCCACGCTCAAGCAGGAATTCCTGCATTCCCCGGCAATCCAGCGCGTGACCCTGCTCTACGTGCAGGCCGTGCTCACGCAGATCGCCCAGACCGCGGTGTGCAACCGTCACCATTCGCTCAACAAGCAACTATGCCGCTGGCTGCTGCTCGCGCTGGACCGCATGGCGTCCAACGAGCTGGTCATCACGCAGCAGGTCATCGCCAACATGCTTGGCGTGCGCCGCGAAGGCGTGACCGAAGCCGCCGGCAAGCTCGAAGACCTTGGGCTGATCCAGCATAGCCGCGGGCACATCACCGTGCTCGACCGCCTTGGCCTGGAAGCGCATTCGTGCGAGTGCTACAAGCTCGTCAAGCGTGAGTTCGACCGTCTCTTGCCGGCGCTGGCAAGCGTCTGAGGCAGGAGCGGCAGGACATGGCCATTGCCCAGGGAGAACGTCGTGAACAGGTTGTATTTCTCCGCCACGAGGCCGGCTGCGGATGAGCCGGCGCCGCCGGGCGCACGCCGGCGGCGCGCCCTGCTCGATCACCTCGGCTGGATCATCGGGCTCACGCTTGCCGGCGCAGGGATCGGCGCGTTCGTGGCGCTGTCGACGCCGCCGCGCTACCGCGTCGAGGCACTGGTGCAGGTAGCGCCGCGCAACTCCGGCCAGGTCAATGCCTCGGCGGTGCAGTTCGATACCGGCATGCTGACCAGCCGCGCGGTGGTCGGGCCGGTGGTGGAGCGTCTGCACCTGGACGTCTCGGCGGCGCCCGTGCGTGCGCCGTTGCTCGGGGCGCTCGCGGCGCGCTTCGCCGAGCCGGGCCATGCCATCGGGCCGTGGCCCGAAGGCCTCGGCTACGCCTGGGGCGGCGAGCGGATCCAGCTCGACAGCCTCTCGGTGCCCGAGCGCCTGCTCAACGTGCCGCTGATACTGGTGGCGCAGCCCCAGGGCCATTACCAGCTCTATGCCGGCGACGCAATGCTGCTCGAAGGCGTGACGGGCGAACCCGCATCGGCCAACGAGGTGGAGCTGCAGGTCGCACAAATCGATGCGCAGCCCGGCACGCGCTTCGAACTGATGCGCAGCGATCCGCTCTCCACGGTGGACAGCATCTCGCGCGAACTGGTGGTGGACGAACACACGCGTGACGCCGGCACGGTACGCGTTGCGTGGCGCTATCCGGACCGCAAGCTCGCGGCTGCGCTGGTCAACGGCGTGGCGCAGGCCTACATCGACAGCCAGACCACCCAGCGCCGCGATGACGCGGCCGGCGGCCTGGCCTTCGTCAGCAGCGAGCTGCCGCGCGTGAAGGGCGAGCTGGAGCGCGCGGAAGCGGCGCTGACGCGCTATCGCACGCGCAGCGGCACCATGGCGCCCTCGCAGGAGGCCCAGTCCTACCTCAGCGGCAGCATGGACTACCAGCGCCAGATCGCCGCCCTGCGCCTGGAGCGTACCCGCCTGCTGCAGCGCTTCACCACGGACAGCAACGAAGTGCGCACGGTCGATACCCAGATCCAGGAACTCAGCAAGGTGCGGCGCGACATGGATTCGCGCATGCAGAACCTGTCCGAGACCGAGCGCGAGTCGGTGGCGCTCACGCGCGACGTCAAGGTGGCCGAGGATATGTACATGACCCTGCGCAACCGCGCGCAGCAGCTCTCGCTGGCCCAGTCCGACCGCTCCAACACCATGCGCATCGTCGATGCGGCGATGCCGCCTTCGCGCCCGGACGGCCTTGGCCCCGTGCCGCTGACCTTCGGCGGCGCGCTGCTTGGCCTGTGCCTGGGCCTGGCCGGCGCGGCGGCGCGCCAGCGCTACAAGCCCTCGGTGGCCGATGCGGCCGACGCCGAGGCGCGGCTCGGCATGCCCATGCTGGGCGAGATCGCCTTCAGCAGCGAGCAGACCGAGCTCGAGCACGAGGCCGAGGTGCATCGCCGCCTGGGCGTGATGATGGGGTTTGCCGCCACGGCGAGCCCGCGCCTGTATGCGCCTGCGCCCGGCAGCGCGCTGGCCGAGCCCGGTGCGTTTGCCGCCGGCGAAGGCGAGCGGATGCTGCGCTGCGGGCTGCACGACCGCTTCCTGCTGGCGCGGCGTTCGCCGCATGCGCTTGCGGTGGAAGGCCTGCGCAGCGTACGCGCGGCGCTGCATTTCGCCGTGCGCAACGCGCCCGACGGCGTGCTCGCGGTGACCAGCCCCGCGCCCGGCGCGGGCAAGACCTTCGCCTCGGTCAACCTCGCGGTGTTGTTCGCCGAAGCCGGCCAGCGCGTGCTGCTGGTCGACGCCGACCTGCGTCGCGGCAAGATCGCCAACTGGTTCGACCAGGCGCCGGAGCCCGGGCTGGCCGAACTGCTGGCGGGCCGCGCCGACCTGGCGGCAGTCGTGCGCCCCACGGTGGTGTCCGGCCTCTGCCTGATCACTGCCGGCGCAACGCCGACCAATCCGTCCGAGCTGCTGATGATGCCGTCGCTGGCCGAGATGCTGCAGGTCTGCAAGGCACGCTTCGACCTGGTCATCATCGATACGCCGCCGGTGCTGGCCGTGGCCGACGGCACCCTGGTCGCCAACCTGGCCGGCTCCACCCTGCTGGTGGTGCGTGCCGACGTGACGCCGGCGAGCCAGGTGGACGAAGCCGTCAAGCGCCTGGCCCGCGCCGAGGCCCGCCTGGCCGGCGGCATGCTCAACGGCGTCATCCGCCGGCGCAGCAACCGCGCGGATTTCGCCGCCATGAATCCCTACCTGGGCTTGCCGCTGCCTCCCGCGCAGCCCGAGGCGCTGGCCCTCGAGGCGCGCAGCGCGCCGTCCAAGGAGCAGGACCGGCCGGCCGGACAAGACTCGATGCCGGCGGCCTGACGGCGCGCAACGCGGCGAGGCGGCCATGAGCGTACCCGTTTCTGCGTGCTTCCTCGCAGCGCGAGACAAGGCGGCCCGCGCGCCCTCCCGGCGCGGCGGGCCGCGGGCGGTAATGGCCCGCCAGGACAACAAGCAGAACAAAAGCGTACCCGTTTCTGCGTGCGCGAATGCCGGGGGTCCGAGCCCCGTTTTCCCTTGGGAGAAGCGATGAAACCGGTCTTGTTCGAGGGGTGCGCCGGGTGGCTCCATGAAGCACCGGGCACCACGGGCGTGGTGCTATGCAATCCGCACGGCCACGAAGCCATGTGGTCCCACCGCGCCTACCGGCACCTTGCCGGCGACCTCGCGGCGGCCGGGCTGCCGGTGCTGCGCTTCGACTATCCCGGCACCGGGGACTCCGCCGGCAGCGATGCCGATGTCGACCATATCGCCTGTTGCGTGCATGGCATCCTGGCCGCGGTGCGGACCCTGCGCGAGCAGGGCGGCGTGACGCGCGTGGTGTTGTGCGGCCTGCGCCTTGGCGCCGCGCTGGCCGTGCTGGCCGCCGAGGCGCTGGCCGCGCGCGATGCCGGGGTGGTGGCCGGGCTGGTCCTGCTGGCGCCGGTCGCGAGCGGGCGCGCCTACCTGCGAGAACTGCGTGCGCTGCATACCGGCTGGGTCAACAACGTCATCCCCGATATCCAGCTGATCCCGCCCACCGACGGCTCGCTGGACGTGCTCGCCTACCGCTTCCAGCCCGACACCGTGGCCGCGCTCGAGGGCCTGCGCATGGCGCGTCGCAAGGGTTGCCCGGCGCCCCGCGTGCTCTTGCTCGATGCATGGCCAGGCACCGCATCGCCGGTCGCAGAAATGGGTACGCTTTACCGCAACGCCGGAGCCGAGGTCACGCTGGACGGCTTTGCCGAGTACCCGGGCATGATGCAGGCGCCGGAATACGCCAAGGTGCCGGAAGCCGCCTGGCAGGCGGTACTGGCCTGGATGCGCCCGGCGCTGGCCGCCGGCGGCAGAGGCGCCGCGCGCGGCGCGCCGGCGGCCCACGACGACCGCCCGGCGCTGGAATGCGAAGTGGACGGCGTGCGCGAGCAGCGCGTGTGGCTGGACCGCGGCCGCCAGTTCGGCATCCTGTGCGAACCCGCGCGGCGCACCGCCGGCGGGGTCGCGATCCTGTTCCCCAACACCGGCGGCAACCACCATGTCGGCGACGGGCGGCTGTTCGTCTCCTTGTCGCGCGAGCTGGCGCGCCACGGCGTCACCGCGCTGCGCCTGGACCTCTCCGCGCTCGGCGACAGCCCCGCGCCGGCACGCCAGATGAGCATTCCCGCCGTATACGACCCGAGCGCCTGCGAAGACGCCAGCGCCGCCGTGGACTGGCTGCGTGCCCGGGGCATGCGGCGGATCGTGGTCGCGGGCGTGTGCTCGGGTGCCTTCATCAGCTTGCACGTGGCCCTGCGCAACCCGGCCGTAGCGGGCGTGGTGCTGGCCAACCTGGCCAAGTTCCGCTGGGACGAGACCGATACCGCCGCGGTCAACGAGCGCGTGCAATCGATGCGCGGCTACGTCGCCGCGGCGCGCCGCGCCGAGACCTGGCTGCGGCTGATGCGCGGCCAGATGAAGGTCGTGCCGATCCTCAACGGGTTCGTGCGCCGCAGCGCGCGCCGCCTGAGCCAGCGCGCGGTGTCCGCCGTGGCACGCTGGCGCGGCGGCGAGGACACCACCACCGTGACGGGCTTCGCGCGTGCCGCCATGCGCGAGCTCGACCGGCGCGGCGTCCAGACGGATTTCCTCTACGGCATGAGCGATATCGGGCTGGAGGAAGCGCGGGACCGCTTCGGCGGCAATCTGGAGGCGCTGCAGGGACTCGATCATATCCGCGTGCGGACGCTGTCGAAGTTCGATCACTCGCTGTTCCTGGCGGAAAGCCGCGCGGCGCTGCAGGCGCACCTGGTGTGGTACATGGAAGCGCAGGTCGCGCGCGCCGCGCTTGCCGAAGCCGCCAGCGAGGCCGAGGCGTCGAATGCGCTGGACGACGTCGTGCCGGGTACGGTGCAAGCCTGAGGCGGCGCCGCGCGCTGGTGCCATTGAACGTGATGGCAGGCGGCCAGCGCCTGCCAGGTGGCCGCCTGCGCAGTTGCCCATCGTGCCGGTATTGCCGTGATCTTCAAGCATGTGCCGGCCGGCGACTATGCGATCATCGCGTACCAGGACAAGAACGCCAACGCCAATGGACGGCTCGACAGGAATGCCATCGGCTTTCCAGCCGGGCCGCCGGGATTTGGCGGGACATCCGTATGGTTTTTACGTTGACGAAAAAAAGCAGCAGGAAATTGTTTATGACGACAGAAATCAAAGGCCAATGGGACTGTATCTCCCAGACGCCGGGCGGCGAGCAGCGCTCGGTGCTTACCATCGTCGGCACCGGGGCCGGCGGCTTCGGCGGGACCAATGCGGGCGAGAAGGCTACGGCCGAGGTCATCGACGGCGAGCTCAATGGCGACCGCGTGACCTTCAAGATGAAGCTCACGGCGCCGATGCCATTGACGCTCAAGGTGGAAGCCCAGCTTTCGGGCGACACGATGGAAGGCACGATCACCGCCGGCGTGTTCGGGCGGTTCCCGATGAAGGCGACCCGCAGGGCCTGAACGCGAACGATGCGCGCCGCATTGGCGGCGAGCCGCCGGCGCGCCCGCAATGCGGCCCGGGTGACCGAAGAAGACCACTCTGGCTGCACCCTGGCAAAGGCCGCCGCCCGGCCTATCTGCCCTCCACCGTTTCCACATCCTGGTACCGATAGCTCAGGTACCGGTACTTGCCGAAGCTGTAGTGCGCCCGGTACCAGCGGCCTTGCACGTTCAGCCCGTTGAACAGCACACCCTTTACTTCGCCGCCGGCCTGCCGGATCGCCCTGCCGGCCGCTTCGAGCTCGTCCACCGTGGTGGAGTCGGCGCGGGCGACCATGAACACGGCGTCGGCCTTGGTGGCGAGGATGCCGGTATCGGAGGCGGACAGCACCGGGGGCGTATCGATCAGCACGACGTCGTAGTTCGACTTCAGCGCATCGAGCAACGTGTCCATCATCGGGCTGAGCAGGAGGTCGGCGGCGTGCGTCGGGAGCGTGCCGGTGGGAATGAAATCCAGGCCGGGGACCACCTGCCTGCGCACCGCGCCTTCCACCGGCGCGCCGCGCAGGAGCTCGGTCAGGCCGGGGCCGCGCTCGGTGTCGAAGCGGTGGTTGAGGTTGCCGCGGCGCAGGTCCGCGTCGATCAGCACCACGCGCTTGCCGCCCGCGGCCAGCACCGTGGCGAAGTTGGCGCAGATGAAGGACTTGCCCACGCCGGGCGAGGGCCCGGTCACCAGCACCACCGGATGATGGACGCCCAGCAGCGAGAACTGCAAGGCGGTGCGGAAGCTGCGCAGGCTCTCCATCGCGGGGTCTTCCGGCATGCGGCAGGCCAGCAGCGCGTTGGGCCCGCCTTTGGCCATCAGGCGCGATTGTTCCGGGCTGAACGGGATGGTGGAGTACACCGTGAAGCCGGTCTGGCTCTCGATGTCGTCGGCTTCCGAGACGCCGCCGTCGAGAAGGTGGCGCAGGAACACGATCATCAACGCGCCCACGGTGCCCAGCAGGGCGGCGAAGATCACCAGCAGATTGCGGTTGGGCCGCACCGGCAGCAGCGGCACCTCGGCGGGGTCGACCAGGCGCGCGGTGCCGACCTTGCTGGCCTTGGTGAGCCGCAATTGCTGCGCATCGTTGAGCAGCGACTGGTACATCTCCGTGCTTACCTTCACGTCGCGCATCAGCCGCACCACGTTCTGCTCCACTTCCGGCAGCTTCTGGATGCGCGCGGTCACGCCGTTGAGCGCGGCGGTCAGGCTGGCGATCTGTTCGTCGACGATGCCGATGCTGGGATGGTTGCCGGTGAAACGCGTCACCAGCTCCTGGCGCTTCTGGCGCAACTCCTGCACGCGGGTCTGGATCTGCACCGACTGCGACAGGATCAGCTTTGATTCCTCGTTCAGGTCGATGGTGCCGCGCTGGTTGCGCAGCGCGTTGTAGCGCGTCTCGGCGGTCTCCACCTGTTGCTTGACCTGCGGCAACTGCTGCTGGAGGAAGGCCAGCGACTTCTCGGCTTCCTCTGCCCTGCGGCGCACGTTCTGGTCGACGTACTCGGCGCCGATCTCGTTGAGCGTGGCGGCGATCAGATCCGGGTCCGGGCCTTCGAGGGTGACGCCGATCACGCCGCTGGACTTGCCGCGCTCGACGATCTGCAGGGTCTCCTGCAACTTGGCGATCGCATTGGCGCGCGGCACGCGCATCACCGTGAAGGTCGCGCCGGGCTTGCCGTCGAGTTCGGAGACCATGATCCCGACGTTGCCGCGCGAAGTGGGCGCCAGCAGCGCCTGGCCGACGGTGCCGGTGGCCACGGTGTCCTCGCCTTCGATCTTGAGGCTATAGCGGTTGTTGTCCAGCACCGTGACCAGCATGTGGGTGCCTTCGATGCGCGCGGGCATGTCGAGCCGCGTGACCGCGATGTGTTCGCCGCCCCACACGAAGCCACCCCAGCCGAACAGGCCGGGATCGGACAGGCCCGGGTTGTAGCGCGCGAGCGGCTGGCCGATCAGCGGGAAGTAGCGCGGCCTGGCGTCGATGGCCAGGCGCAGGTTGTCGACGGCCTTGCCCACCACCATGCGCGAGTGCAGCAGCTCGATCTCCGAGGCCGCCGCGGGCTTGACGTCGAATACCGGCGCCACGCTGCCGGCGAGCTTGCTGGTGTTGCTGCTGCCGCCCGTATCCTCTACCTGCACCACGATATCGGTGCGGTAGACGGACCTGGTGAAGAAGGCATAGGTCGCGCCCAGCAGGAAGATCACGCCGGCGACCAGGAGAAACGTCCAGCGGTACCGCATCAGGATGTCGAGATAGCCGGTCAGGTCGATCCCTTTTTCCCGGGCCGCGCCCCGCTGGGGGCCGCTCAGGGCTTCGTGCGGGTTGAACGTGTTCATGCTACCTCCCCGTGATATGCATCCCGTGCAATGGCGCGAATCCGCACCACCCATGTATCGACGCCTTGCTTGATGAGCCCGAACACGATCCTGAACATGTTCTGCGAACAGCCATAGGGATCGGGTACGTCGGCGTGCACGAATTCGCAAAGCCGGTAGACCTTGCCGCGCGCATGGGGGTACAGGCGCTCCAGCGCCTCTCTTTGTTCTGTGTCCATCACCAGTACGAGGTCGGCGCCGCTGACCATGCTTGCGTCGAGCACGCGAGCGCGGTGTCCGGGGAGATCCAGCCCGTCCTCCGCAAGCAGGCGCACGATGTGCGGATCGGCGGCGGCGCCTTCGAGCGGCGCCAGGCCTGCCGACGTGATGGTGCAGCCGGGCAGCGAATTGCCGAGCAGGCATTGCGCCATCGGACTGCGGCAGGTATTGCCGATGCACACCACCAGGATCGAGCGGATCATGACGCGTGCGCCTATTTCACCATCGTCGCCGTACCAAGGACCGGGCCGGTCGATGGTATGAGCAGGTTCATCACACGGCTCCAGCGCACCAGCTCGCGCGCATCCACGTACACCACGTCCTTGGCCTCGAGCTGGAAGCCCTCGGCGATGGCCAGCGCTACCGGCGAGGTACCGTCGAGGTGGAAGACCTTCGGCTCGCCGTCCTCCGCCTTGCGGATCACGAAGATCTGTTCCGCGTTGGCCGAACCCGGATTGACGCCGCCGGCGTCGCCCAGCGCTTCGTTGAGCGTCATGCGGCCGTTGCGCATCAGCAGCGTGATGGGACGCACGACTTCGCCCGTGACGAAGATCTTGCTGTCTTCGCGTTGCTCCACGCGCACGATGTCGCCGTTCCTGAGCATGATGCGCGACGGATCGACGCCGCGGGCCAGCAACGCCGGGATGTTGACGCGCCAGCTGCGCTCGCCGCGCGTGATGCGGATGCGGCTGTTGTCGCCGGTCGTGTTGAGTACGCCGCCGGCGCGGTTGAGCGCCTCGATCAGCGTCATCGGGGCATCGTCGATGGGCTGCATGCCGGGCGTGCGCACTTCACCGTCGACGTAGATGCGCTGGCTGCGGAACGCCAGCACGCGCACCGTCATCTGGGGATCGCGCACCACGCGCGCGAGCACCCGCGCGATCTGGTCGCGCACTTCGTTGGAAGTCTTGCCGGCCACCCTCATCACGCCGGCGTAGGGGAACTGGATGTCGCCCTGTGCGCTGACCACGTAGCCGGGCACGTTGGCGCCTCCGCCGACCGCGGGTATCTCATAGGCGGCGCCGATGCTGTAGGTCTGGTTGGGGAAGACCAGTTCCGGGTGATCCCACACCACCACGGAGACGATGTCGCCGGCGCCGATGCGGTAGGGCTCGGGCTTGCCGTACAGTTCGTCGAGCTTGTCCAGTTCGCGCTGGGCCACGTTCTTCTGGCTGCGCACCAGGTCCAGCGTGATGGGGGTGATGTTCGGCATGGCGTCGGGCCCGATCGCGCTGACCGGCGCCTTGGCGTCGAAGTGCATGCCGGGAGAACTCGAGCACGCGCCCAGCAGCAGCGCCGCGCACAGCATGGCGAGGCACGCCAGTGGGCTGGAGCCGCGCCGTTCTGCAAGCTGGCCAGTCGAGTGTTGCATCCCAAGGTCGATGGTCTCGTTCACGGCAGGCTCCCGCTCTAACGGTGACAGGTCCATCGCAACGACTGCGACAATCCCCCGTGTTGTCATCCTAGGATGCGCATGACCTCCCATCGGTGCGCTGTCCCACATTGAGCCGGCACCGGGGAAATCGTTGGAAACGGCGCCAGGCAAGGCGTAGCGGGCTGCGCGGGGCGGCCGCGGCGGTCGTCTGGCGGCGACACATTGGCGGCTCGCGACGACAGATTGGCGACCGTGAAATGCACTGCGGGAAAGGTCGCCGGGGACTCCCGGCGGCATTTCCCGCCCAACTCTTCGCCGCACAGGCCTGTTCTGTGCAAGCTAGCCTGCACGCCCCGGCTCCGGCCGGGGGCCGCCGCCAGGTGTGCAGGATGCAGCGTGTCAGCGCATCGCCGCGGAAGCTCCGGTGCTGTATTCGGCGGATGCGCGCACCGAGTTGCGCGGCGCCGCGTCGTCACCGCTGACCCACTCCAGCAAGGCGCCGCGCTGGAGCGCCGCATAGACCGCTTCGCCCTTGTTGCGCACCTTGAGCCGCTGGTACAGCGTACACGCATGGCTCTTTACCGTGGCGACCGAGATATTGAGCATGCGGCTGACGGTCTTGATCGGATGACCGCGCGCGAGCAGCACCAGCACCTCGTACTGGCGCGGCGTGATCTGCAGCATCTCGGCTTCGTCGTAGGCGGTTTCGCCATGGCTGTTCTGGCTGCCACCGTCGCCGGCCGCGGCGCCCTGCCGCGCCACGGCGCCCAGCGAGTCGCGCGAGGAAGGCGTGCCCTGGATGCGGGTGCCCGAGGGGCCGCAGGCGGCGCCATCCGTCAGCGGCGCCAGCACCGGCACGCGCCCGCCCAGCGGGTAGCCGCCGGCGGACATCCCCGGCGCGCCGCCAGCCTGGCGGCCGTTCTGGCCGCGCCCGTATTGTCCGCCCACCATCGCCAGCCGGATGCCGGCCTCGAGCACGGCGAGCGAGGCCGACTTGGGCAGGCAGCCGCATATACCCTGCGCCATGGCCAGCGCCGGGATCTGCAGCGGCAGGACATCGGCGAGCAGCAGAAGGCGCTCCGCCGAGAGCACGGAACGCACCTTGTTGAGGAGCTGCCATCCCGCATCGAGATCGGCGGGCATGCCAAAGACGAGCAGGTCGCAGTGATTGCCGTCGAGCAGCGCAACGTCGCCCGGATCGACGGTGATGACATGGTCCACGCCGTGGATACGCTCGAGCATCTGAAGCAGCCCGAGACGCAGCAATGGATGACCCTCTATGAGAAGCGCGTTCATGTTCTTATTCCCCCCGTATGATTGAGGCAGGAACAGGTTGAACGCAGCGCGGAATAATGACCTGCACGACCCAAGCTGCTGACTTGCGCCGCCTTAATTTATCCCCGTACTACCGCCATGAAAGTTCCGCTCATCTTATTGTCGGAAACTAGAAGCATGGCGGAAGGCTGACCCCCTGAACCCACCCCAAAATGCCATTCGTCTTAAAACGAATTAAGGTCATCTTATGGTCTGATCTGCACGAAATCAAGTTGCTTTGTCGGCGCCCGGGATGGGATGGTGCGGTTTGCTTTCATCATCCGGAAAGCCTTGGTGGAGGCCGAATGGCGGGGTACCCGAACGGGTTAGGGATAATCAAAAAGATTAAGTTTCAGGAGTGAAACAGTCATCGCCGGATTATGTTTCACCGCTGCAACAGAAAATACCGGGAGCCCGCATTCCTATGGTGCGGGAAGGTGTCGCCCGAGGCCTTCGGCACAAAATTGAAACTTCCTGCAGGGTGAAGTACGGCGCATTTACGGGCTACCTCTGCACCCATGCGCTGGCCGTCGCACGACAAACGGATGAGGACCATCTCAGCCATCAGGATGAGGGGAGAGACAGCGCTGCCTGAACCCCTGCCGCGCCGGTGCTAATCCCCTTGCAAAATGCTTGCGTGCGGCGTCGCCGGCACCTTCTGCGCGGGTCGTCGCCGCGCCGCGCCGGGCGGCCGGAGCGGTACCGGCAAGACGGCGACAAGGTGGCGGCAAGCGTGTGTGCCAACGAACAGAACCCGGTCCCTCGCCTCGGCATTCTCGATGCACGCAGGCTGGTCACCTGCCCCCGGAGCATGCCTGCGGCAGCGCGGCGCTCTGGTCCACGGCGGCTCTTCTCGAGCGAGGTTCCCATGGCGTCAGGCACGGCACAAGATCGCATCAATCAGCACGCATGGCGTAGTTGGGGCGCGCGGCGGTGGTTTGGCACCGCCAGCGACTGGACCGATCCCGGCGAGGCGGCTGCCATCGCCTGGCTCGCCGAGGAAGTCCGCGGACAGCCGATCCTCGACGTGGGGGTTGGCGGCGGGCGTACCGTGCCGATGCTGCGCGCGCTGAGCGACGACTACACCGCGGTCGACTACATGCCGGAGATGGTCGAGATCTGCCAGCGCAACCATCCTGGCGTGCGTGTCGCGCAGATGGATGCGCGCGACATGTCGCGCTTCGCCGACAACAGCTTCGCGCTGGTGATGTTCAGCTTCAACGGTATCGACGCGGTGGACTATCCGGGCCGCGAGGCCATCCTGCGCGAGTTCGCGCGCGTGCTGCGCCCCGGCGGCCTGGTGCTCTTCTCCAGCCACAACATGCGCGGGCCGAGCTATCGCGAGAATCTCTCGATGTTCCTGCGCCTGCCGCATCTGTCGGGCAACCCGATCGCGGTGGGCATCGATACCGCTCGCGTGCTGTGCAACCTGCCGCTGGCCACGTTCAACTACCTGCGCTATTCGCGCCTGAACCGCGAGTTCGACGGCTACGCCATCCGCGTATGCGCCGCGCACAAGTTCGGCATCGTGATCGTCTACACGGAGCTCGAGGCGCAGCGCCGCGCGCTGGCGCAACTTGGCCTGGACACGGAAGTCGTGTACGGCAACGTGGACAAGGAGCCCCTTCGCGAAGGCCAGGCGCTCGACGAGGTCTACTGGTTCCACTTCATTGCGCGCAAGGCAGCGGCACCCGCCACCCCGCCATTGCGGCAATGAGCCGGCAATGATCGGCAATGAGTCGGCAGTGAGTCAGCGATGAGGATCCTGCACGTCATCTCCTCGATCGATCCCGGTGGCGGGGGGCCCATCGAGGGCGTGCGCCAGCTGCGCGCGCCCCTGAGCGAATGCGGCGTGCAGGTGCAGGTGTGCTGCGGTGACGCGCCGGATGCGGCCTGCGTGCGCGACAGCGAACTCGACGTGATCGCGCTGGGGCCGTCCTCGCTCAAGTACGGCTTCAGTCGCCGCATGCTGCAATGGCTGCGCGCGCACGCCGAAGGCTATGACGCGGTGATCGTCGAAGGACTGTGGCAGTTCCACGCGCTGGCCGTGTGCCTGGCCCTGCGCGGCAAGCAGGTGCCGTACTTCGTCTTCACGCACGGCATGCTCGACCCGTGGTTCCGCGAACACTATCCGCTCAAGCATCTCAAGAAAAGCGTTTACTGGTTGCTGGGCGACTACTGGGTGCTGCGCGGCGCGCGCGGCGTGTTGTTTACCTGCAGCGAGGAACGCCTGCGCGCGCACGGCGCCTTCTGGCCGTATCGCTGCCGCGAAGTGGTGGCCACCTACGGTACGGCACAGCCGCCGCAGCAGGCCGCGCCACTGCGCGAAGCGTTCTTCTGCACCTTCCCCGCCACGCGCGGCAAGCGCATCGTGCTCTTTCTCGGACGTATCCACGAGAAGAAGGGCTGCGACCTGCTGGTCGACGCGTTCGCCGGCGTGGCTGCGCAGGATGCGGCGCTGCACCTGGTGCTGGCGGGCCCGTACGATGCGGCGATGCGCACGGCGCTGGAGCAGCGCCTTGCCGGGTACGGCCTGTCCGCGCGCACATGCTGGACCGGCATGCTCAAGGGCGATCTCAAGTGGGGAGCCTTCCACGCGGCCGAGCTGTTCTGCCTGCCCTCGCACCAGGAGAACTTCGGCGTGGCGGTGGCCGAGGCGCTTGGTTGCGGCGTGCCCGTGCTGATCTCCGACAAGGTCAATATCTGGCGCGAGATCGTCGAGGACGGGGCGGGGCTGGTCGGCCCGGACACTGCACAGGGCACGGCCGCGTGCCTGCAGCGGTGGCTGCGCATGGCGCCCGCCGCGCAGGCGCGCATGCGCGCGGCCGCAGGGCAATGCTTCAGCCGGCGCTTCCGCGCCGAGCAGGCGGCGGCTCGGCTGCTCGAGATCATCGGGGCGGAAACGGGCGCGGGCGGCGCCATCGGGGCCGCACCGCCTGCGCAGCGCGCGCAACACGCGCCGGCGGCCTAGGGGGCCACGCCGTGAAGTTGCTCAACTTCCTCGTCTATGCCGTGCTGTCGCAGGGGGTTGGCGCCATCACCGGCCTGCTGCTGGCGCGTTGGCTCGACGTTGGCGACTACGCCATCTATACGGTCGTCGGCATCATCATGGGTGCCATCGCCGTGGTCACCAAGGGCGGCATCCAGCTCGGGCTGAACGCGCTGCTCGGCAAGACCTGGCCGGACCGCCAGCGCGCGGCGGAACTCGCCCGCGCGGCAATGGGGCAGCGCTGGAAACTCTCCGCGTGGCTACTGCCGGTGGTGCTGGCGATCGCCGCCTGGCTGTTGCATCGCAATCATGCTGGCATGGTGCTGACCGCGCTGCTGCTGGCCCTGTTGCTGGCTACCTGGTA
Source organism: Cupriavidus sp. 05T41 (assembly GCF_056396525.1). Classification (NCBI taxonomy): domain Bacteria; kingdom Pseudomonadati; phylum Pseudomonadota; class Betaproteobacteria; order Burkholderiales; family Burkholderiaceae; genus Cupriavidus; species Cupriavidus sp. 05T41. Next base: position 1,866 of record NZ_JBFTLQ010000016.1, on the reverse strand, counting down.
TTTCGACATGCAGTCGCGCGTGGTGGACCAGGTGTTGCTGTTCGCCAACCGCGCGCCGGCGCTCCAGGCGCTCGATACCGCCTTGTCCGTCGCCCGGCTGGTGCTGTCGTCGGCGCTCTACGCGCTGGGCATGCTCGGCGTGCTCGGCGCGACGCTTGTCAACGTACTGTGCGCCGGGCTGCGGGTGCCGGTGGTCAGGCGCTGGATCGCACGCGAGATTCCCGGCGCGGGCGCGACGCTCCCTGGTGCCGGTCTATCGCATGCCGAACATGGCGCCCGCGCCGCCGCCGACCGCCAGTTCATCGGCAGCGTGATGCGCCGCCAGTTGCCGCTCGAGGCGTTCTACTGCATCCAGGGCCAGATGGTGTTCGCCATCGTGGCGTTCCACGGCGCGGTCGGGCAGACCGCGGCGCTGGGTGCGCTGTCGCGTATCGGCCAGTTGCTGATGCCGGTGGGCGCGGTGGTGGCGGCATACGTGATTCCGCGCTTTGCGCAGGCACGCGAAGGCGTGCTGCGGCGCTTTGCGGCATGGGTGGCGCTGGCCTGCCTGCCGGCGGCCGCGCTGGTCCTGCTCGCGATCTTGTGGCCCGGCCTGCTGCTGTGGCTGGTCGGGCCGAACTACGCCGCGCTGCACGCCGAACTGGTGGTCGCGTGCCTGGGCTCCGGGTTTGCCAGCGTGGTGGGCATCGCCTGGCAGTTGCTGGCCAACCGCGGACTGAATCACTTTGCCTTTGTGCAGGTGCCGGTGGTCGCGGCGTGGTGCGCGCTGGCCCCGCGGCTGCTTGACCTCACCACGCTGGACGGCGTGCTGTGGTTCCAGCTCGGACTGTCGTCGGGGCTGGCCGCGGCCATCGTCTGCGAGATTGCCGGCGCCGTGCGCGCCGGGCGCCTGCTGCCTGCCGACGAGCAGCTTGCCGCCAACGGAGGAAGCGCACCATGAGCGATGCGCCCAGCGTCACGCTGATGATCCCGACCTTCCGCCGCCTGGACATGCTGCAGCGCTGCCTGCAGGCAGCGAGCGCGCTGGCGCCCGCGCCCGCGCAATGGATCGTGGTCTGCCGCGGCGCCGATGACGCGGAGACGGCCGACTGGCTGGCACGGACCGCGCCGCAACGCTATCCCGGCCTGCAGGCAGTCACGGTGGTCGAGCCCGGCGTGATCGCTGCGATGAACGCCGGCCTGCCGCACGTCACTGGCGAACTGCTGGCGATCCTGGACGACGACGCCCTGCCGCGCGCGGACTGGCTGGCGCGCGTGCTGCCGCATTTTTCCGATCCGGAGGTGGGCGGCGTTGGCGGGCGCGATGTCGTGCATGGCGCCGATGGCAGGCCGCTGCCCTTGCCCGACGTGCCGCTTGCCGCCTACCGCGACGGCTGGGGCCGCATCATCGGCGAAACGCACAGGGTCTGCGGCGCGCCGCGCGCGGCGGAGACCCTGAAGGGCTGCAACTGGATCCTGCGCCGCGCGGCGATGGGCACGGCCCGCTTCGACGAGCGCCTGCACGGACAGGGCGCGCAGCCCGGCAACGAGACATGGATGTGCCAGATGCTGCGGCACGCGGGCTGGCGGCTGGTGCTCGATCCCGCCGCCATCGTCGATCACTACCCGGCGGTGCGCTACAACTACGAGCGCGAGAGCTTCGCGCGCAAGCGCTGCTTCGAAGAGACCTGCAACATGACGGCCATCACGATGGCGTACGCACCGCCGGCGATGCGCGCGCGCCTGGTGCTGCACCAGTTGCTGATCGGCTCGCGCGGCTGTCCCGGCGCGTTCTTCCTCGCGCACAGCCTGCTGCGGCGCCCGCGTTGCCTGCCCGGGCAGCTGCTGGGCGGCTGGAGCGGGTTCTTCGCCGGACGCCGGCTGGCG